>JAEVHO010000229.1 GCA_016802835.1 Micromonospora sp. ATA32
CTGCGCCACCGGCGGCGATCGGGTCCCCCAGGCACCCCGGACACTGCGGCTGCCCGGAGACCAGCTGACCGAGCGGAACAGCTCGTCCTCGACCTCGCTGAGGCGCCGGCCGCGTCGGCGCTGGCCAGCACGCCTCCACCCCCGAGTCGCTCGCGCCGTCGAGCAGCTCCGACGGCGCGACCACCGGCCGGAGACCAGCGTGCCGAGCAGGTCGAGCGCGTCCGCGCCGACCTTGCCGCTGAACATGCCGTTCAGCAGCCCGACCCGGTCCTCACCGGACCGGGCCGAGTCGGACAGCGCCCGGCGCAGCCGCGGCTCGCGCCGCAGCAGGGCGGCGACGGAGAGCATGTCGTCGGCGGTGGCCGCCACCGCCGACACCTTTGCGCCGCGGGCGTACGCGTCGAGGCGCTCGGCCGCGATCTTGTACGACTCCCGGCTGGCGGCCTGCATCAGCGGGCCCCCGTGCTCTCGAGCCCACTCAGGAACCGGTCGACGGTGCCCTTGCGACGCGCCTCGTCGGTGAGCGACTCACCGACGATCTTGCTGGCCAGATCGACCGCGATGGTGCCGACCTCCATGCGCAGCTCGCGCACGATGGTGGCCCGCTCGGCGGCGAGCTGCTCCTTGCCGGCCGCGATGACCCGGTCGGACTCCTCCCGCGCCTTGGCCAGGATGTCCTGACGGATCCCCTCGGCGTCGGCCCGGGCGTCGTCCCGGATCCGGGCGGCGTCGGTACGCGCCTCGGCGAGCTGCGCGCGGTACTGCTCGAGCAGCTGGTTCGCCTCGGCCTGGGCGGCCTCGGCGCGCTTGATGCCACCCTCGATCGCGTCGACTCGCGCCTGGAACGTCTGCTCCATGCGGGGGAAGACGAACTTCATCAGCACGTAGCAGAGCACCGCGAAAGCGATGATGCCAACCACGACCTCCTGCCAGATCGGCACGATCGGGTTGTGCTCCGTGCCCCCCTCAGCGGCGGCAAACAGGAACATGGGAAACCTCCCGCTCGAAGGGCTGAATTAGGCGGTGCCAGCCCAGATGAAGCCGAAGGCGATGCCCAGCAGCGCCAGCGCCTCGATGACGGCGAAGCCGATCCAGACGTACGGCAGGGTCATCCGGGACGACTCCGGCTGCCGGGCGGTCGACTGGATGTAGGCGGCGAAGACCAGGCCAACGCCGATACCCGGGCCGATGGCGGCGAGGCCGTAGCCGATGGCAGCCGTGCTGCCGGAAACCGCGGCGACGATGTCCATTAGTGGGTTCCTCCTGGTTATCACGCGTGACTCTCACGCGGGACGACAACGGTTGGTGCGGTGGATCAGTGTTCCTCGGCGATCGCGCCCTGGACGTAGCTGGCGGTGAGCACCGTGAAGACGTACGCCTGCAGGACGATCACCAGGAATTCGAGGAAGGTGAGCGCGATGGTCATCACCCACGACAGCACCGATACCGGCGCCAGCCAGGCGTTGGAGCTGAGCATCGCGAAGCCGCCGAGCGTGAAGACCAGCAGGAGCATGTGGCCGGCGAACATGTTGGCGAAGAGACGCACGGCCAGCGAGAACGGCCGGACGAGGAAGGTCGAGAAGAACTCGATCGGGATCAGCAGCGGCAGGATGTACCAGGGCGCCGGCGGAATGAGCGAGTTCTTGATGAACTTCACGGCGCCGTGGTGCTTGATGCCGGCGTAGATGAAGAGCACGTAGCTGGTCACGGCGAGGAACGCCGGGAAGGCGATGTGCGAGTTCGGCGAGATCTGGAAGAACGGCAGGATCGCGAAGAAGTTGGTCAGCAGGATGAAGCAGAACAGCGTGGTGAAGTACGGCGCGAACCGCACCCCCGCGTGCCCGATCATGTCGACCGCGATGTTGTTCCGCACGAAGCCGTAGATCGACTCGGCGAACCACTGCTTCTTCGTCGGGACCAGCTGCGGCTTCCGGTAGCTGGCCAGGAAGAAGATGATCAGGATGCCGACCGCGATCCAGACCATGGCCGTGATCTTGGTGAACCAGTAAGAGTCGTGCGCACCCCAGGGCAGGATGCTGGGCAGGTAGAAGTCCTCCACGCTGGGTGGGAATGCTGCCTCGCCCTGTGCCAGGACGTTCGCCTGTCCGAACACCGCGTCCCTTCCTAAGTAGGCGTGCCGAGCCGGCGGACGACCAGGATGATCCCCCCGGCCATGCCGAGCACGACGCCGATCCCGGTGGCGATGCCGCCGGAGTCGAGCCACTGGTCGACCAGCCAGCCGATGAAACCCCAGAAGACCATGCCCGTGATGAGGTATCCGAGCGCGGTCCAACCCTGGCCGGCACCGGAGGGAACATCGTCCGAGCCGCCGCTGGGTTGGGGGGTTTGGTCACCAGCCATGACGGGGCGAACGATATCAGTCGAGTGGACGAGGCTGTGCCTCACCCCCCGCACAACCGCAGTTGTGTGGGCGTCTGGCGGGCCGAGTCGTCTGTGGGCACGCTACTCCCCTTCCGCGAGTGAGAAAATGACCGATCACGGACACATTTGCGCGTCGCCCGAGGTCTGGGACGGCCCGGCCGGGGCCGGCGGCTTCCTCGCCCAGGACGGCCCGGACGGCCGCCCACCCGGTGCGGGGGCGACGCGGGAGGTTCAGCCGCCCTGCCGGATCTCCCGGGCGTGCACGGTGCTGATCCACCAGATGTGCACGCCGGTCCAGACCACCACGCCGGCCGCGATGCCCAGGCAGAGCGGGACCACCCCGGCCCAGCCGGTCGAGGCGACCGCCACCATCACCACCCCGAGCAGGGTGAACTTGACCGTGTAGAGGGCCAGCCCGACCGGCAGCACCAGTTGGGGGTTCACCCGGTCGGCCCAGGCCACCGCCACGGTGGTCATTGTGTAGCTGGCCGTCGTGACGCCCACCCCCGACCGCCGCGCCCCAGCGCCGCGGCGCGCCCCCCGGTGAGGGCGCCGGCCAGCGTGGCGAGCGCCACCAACAGTCCGGAGGCGGCCAGCAACACCGGCAGGTGGCGCAGCCGCCACCCCCCGGTCCGCGGTGGCCTCCGGCGCGCGCACCCCGGGCTCAGCCACGGGGGTACGCCGGGAAGGCGGCGACCAGTTCGGCCACCTCGGCGGCGATCCCGGTCAGCGTGTCGCGCCCCCCGGCTGCGGCCGGGTCGGTCCGCACCGCCCGGGCGATCAGCGCGGCGACCTGTCGCATCTCGCCCTCGCGCATGCCCTGGGTGGTCACGCTCGGCGTGCCGACCCGGATGCCGGAGGCGACCATCGGCTTCTGCGGGTCGTACGGGATCGCATTCTTGTTCAGCGTGATGGCGGCCGTGTCGCAGCGCGCCTCGGCGTCCGCCCCGGTGACCCCGGTCTCCCGCAGGTCGATCAGGGCGAGGTGGGTGTCGGTGCCACCGGAGACCGGGCGCATTCCCTCGGCCGCAGCCCGGCGGCGAGCGCCTGGGAGTTGCTCACCACCTGGGCGGCGTACGCCCGGAACTCGGGCTGCGCGGCCTCGCGCAGCGCGACGGCCTTGGCCGCGACGGCGTGCATCAGCGGGCCGCCCTGGGTGAACGGGAAGACCGCCTTGTCGATCCGCTGAGCCAGCGGCTCCCGGCACAGGATCATCCCGCCGCGCGGCCCGCGCAGCACCTTGTGGGTGGTGAAGCAGACCACGTCGGCGTACGGGACCGGGGACGGGATGGCCCGGCCGGCGACCAGCCCGATGAAGTGCGCGGCGTCCACCATCAGGTAGGCGTCCACCTCGTCGGCGATCTCCCGGAACCGGGCGAAGTCGATCAGCCGGGGGTACGCCGTCGCACCACAGATGATCATTTTGGGCCGGTGCGCGAGGGCCAGCTCCCGCACCTCGTCGTAGTCGATCAGCTCGGTGTCCGGCCGGACCGTGTACCCGACCGTGTGGAACCACCTGCCGGAGAAGTTCACCCGGCTGCCGTGGGTCAGGTGGCCGCCGTGCGGCAGGTCCATCGCCAGCACGGTGTCCCCCGGCTGCACCAGGGCGGCGTACGCGGCCAGGTTGGCGCTCGCCCCGGAGTGCGGCTGGAGGTTGGCGTGCTCGGCGTCGAACAGCTCCTTCGCCCGGGCGATGCCGATCTCCTCGGCCCGGTCCACCTCGGCGCAGCCGCCGTAGTAGCGCCGACCCGGGTAGCCCTCGGCGTACTTGTTGGTCAGCGTCGAGCCGAGCGCGGCGAGGACCGCCGGCGAGGTGAGGTTCTCGCTGGCGATCAGTTGCAGGCCGCCCCGGAGCCGGTCCATCTCGCCGAGCACCACCCCGGCGATCTCCGGGTCGGTCGCCCTGAGCTGGTCGAAGTCCGGCCCCCAGAAGGTGCCCGTCGCGTTGTCCACAGCGAGACAGTCTATGAGGCCGCAGACTGGAAGCCGTGAGATGCCTCGTCATCGGAGCGACGGGTTACATCGGCGGGCGCCTCGCGCCCCGACTGCTCGCGGAGGGGCACGCCGTACGCTGCCTGGCCCGCACGGCGGGTCGGCTGCGCGACGTGCCGAAAGTGCAAGATCGGCGTGGGGCGGGGTCGGGTCAGTTGCCGCTGCGGGGTGAGGTGGTGCGGTAGGTGACGGATTCGCTCGGCGGCACGAAGTCCCGGACCGGTTGGTCGCGCAGCGTGCCGGCCAGCACCGCGCCGACCGCCTCGACCATTCGGGCCTGCACCTCCTTGCCGACCGCGTCCCGGGGGTCGTCCGGGTTGGCGGCGATCGAAGCGACCGCGAGCTGCGGGGTGAAGGCCACCACACTCTCGGTCCCGTACCCCTCCGAGCTGCCGGTCTTGCCCGCCACCGGGCGGCCCAGCCGCTGCCGGAGCTCGGGCGCGGTGCCCCCGTCACAGCGGTTGTACATCGACTGGTCGCCGACCGGGCAGCGGGCCGCGTCGGTCGCCGCCCGGGCCACGTCCTGGTCCACCACCTGACGGCAGTCCGGCTGCCCAGCGGCCACCTTCCGGCCGGCGCTGTCGGTGATCGAGGTGACCGGGGACGGCGCGCACCAGATCCCCTCGGCGGCCACCGTGGCGTACGCGTTGGCCAGGTCGAGCGGGGTGGTGGCGGCCACGCCGAGGGTGAACGGCCCCCACTGCCTGGCGCCGTACCGGGCCAGCCGGGCGTCGTCGGGGGCGCGCAGCACGATGCCGAGCCGCTCGGCCATCTCCACCACCCGGTCGGCGCCGACCCGCTCCGCCAGCCAGACGAAGTAGGTGTTCACCGACCGGCCGAAGGCGGTCCACATGGTGCGGTGGCCGGCCATCGACGGATCGGCGTTGGCCGGACACCACATACCGTCGCAGCCGGCGTCGCCGGTGACCGGATAGTCGGTGACGATCCGGTCCGGTGCGTCGAAGTCCGTCTCCAGCGGCATACCGGACTCCAGGGCGGCGAGCATGGTGAAGAGCTTGAACGTCGAGCCGGCCTGGTAGCCCTCGATCGCGCCGCCGCCGGCCACCAACTGGTTGACCGTGTTCGGGTAGTTCTTCTGTCCGCGCGGGTTGCCGGCCACGCTGTAGGACCGGTTCACCGCCATGGCCAGTACCCGGCCGGTGCCGGGCTGGACCACCGCGGTCGGCGCGGCCCGCCGGTTGTCGACGCCGTACACCCGGAGCACCTGATCCAGGGTGGTGCGCTGGACCTGCGGGTCGAGCGAGGAGACGATCGAGAACCCGCCACGGCGCAACGTCCGCTGCCGCTCGTCCGCCGTCTTGCCGAACGCCGACTGGGCGTTCCACCACTGGGTGAACCAGTCGCAGAAGAAACCCCAGTCGTTGTGCTCCTGGGACACCGAGGTGCAGTCGTTGGGGGTGGCGCTGGACTTCAGGGCCAGCGGCTCGCCCTTCGCCCGGGCCGCCTCGCCGGCCGGCACCTGGGCCGTCTCGACCAACCGGTCCAGCACGTACGCCCGCCGGCGCAGCGCCGCGTCGGCATTTCCGTTGATCGGGTCGTCGGTGTCCGGGGAGCGGACCAGCCCGGCCAGCAGCGCCGCCTGGGCGAGGGTGAGCTGGGCGGGCGACTTCGAGAAGTACCGCTTGCTGGCGGCGGCGACGCCGTACGCCCCGGCGCCGAAGTACGCGATGTTCAGGTAGCGGGCGAGGATCTGGTCCTTGCTCACCTCCCGCTCCAGCGCGAGCGCGTACCGCATCTCCTGGACCTTGCGGGCGGTGCTGATCTCGGTGGCCGCGGCCCGCTGCCGCTCGGTCAGCCGGGGATCGTTGCTCAGCACGTTCCGCACGTACTGCATGGTCAGCGTGGAGGCGCCCTGCCGGGCCCCCCCTTCGCGGCGGTTGGCGGCGAAGGCCCGCAGCACCCCGCGCACGTCGACCCCGCTGTGCTGGTAGAACCGGACGTCCTCGGCGGCCACCATCGCCTGCCGCATCACCGGCGCCACCTCGGTCAGCGGCACGTCCACCCGGTCCTCGACGTAGAACGAGGTGATCAGGGTGGTGCCGTCCTTGGCGTACAGGTTCGACCGCTGCGACGTGGGCGGCGTGCGCAGGGTGTTCGGCAGCTCGGAGTAGGGCGCGGCGAGCGCCGTGAAGCCGACCCCGAACACCAACGCGGCCGGAAGGGCGGCCGCGGCCAGCACCAGGCCGGCCACCACACCGGCGATCAGAACGGTCAGCAACTTGTCGAGACGGGCCCGGATCATCAGCTCTCCCCGCAGGAGCCGGCCACTTGGGACCCGTTCAGAATGACCCGGAACGCCTGTTATGCCACCTGTTTTCCCCAAACCCGGAGGAATTTCGCGAGAAGGACACGCGACACGCCGCCGGACAGCCGGCCGACCCCGTTCCCGTACGCATCGACCTCAGATGTGCCAGATCCGGGCGGAGGGCGTCAGGGGAGGATGGTGGTGGCCAGCGGGTGGACGGTTTCCTCGATCTCGTCGGCGACCCGGCTGAAGCACTGGTCACCCCGGCCCCACGGGTCGTCGAGGTCGTCGGTGGTCAGCGGCGACGTGCCGTGCCGCGCGGCGTCGGCGGCGGCGACCAGGGCCACGCCGCGGGCGTACACCGCCTCCGGGGTCGCCTCGGCCGGCGGGAGCGCGGCGGCGTCCATCGAGCCCAGCAGCCGAGCGAACTCGCCCAGCACGAACGTGCGGGACGCGGCGTCCGGGCGCAGCGCGACCACGTACTCCTGCTGGTCGGCGGTGGCGGTGAGGACCAGGTCGGCGGCGTCGATGTGGTCCGAGCGGAGCTTGCGCGCGGCGAACCCGTCGACGTCGCCGCCCCGGCCGAGGACCTGGCGGGCGCCGGCGGGTTCATCTCCTCGCCGGCGTGCCAGCCGCCGGTGCCGGCGCTGTGGCTGTGCAGCAGTTCGTCGGAGCGGGCCGGATCGGCCCCGAGCCGGCTCAACCGCTCCCGTACCGCGAGCACCAGCAGCCGCTCCGCCATCGGCGACCGGCAGATGTTGCCCATGCAGACGTGCAGGACGGTGAACGGGGGCACTCAGGCCCCCCGCCCCGAGATGATGTCCGGCGCCACGTCCCGCAGCTTCTCCAGCGGGATGGCGCCCAGCCGCAGGACCTGCGGCACCTCGCCGGTCAGGTCCACGATCGTGCTCGGCACCGGGTCCGGACAGGGCCCGGCCTCGAGGTAGGCGCGGACGGAGTAGCCCAGCTGGTCGCGCGCCTCCTCGGCGGTGACGGCGGCGGCCTGGCCCGTCCGGTTGGCCGACGAGACGGCCATCGGGCCGGTCTCGCGCAGCACCTCCAGCGCCACCGGGTGCAGCGGCATCCGGACGGCGACCGTGCCGCTGGAATCGCCGAGATCCCACTGCAGGGTGGGCGAGTGCTCCACCACGATGGTCAGGGCGCCGGGCCAGAACGCCTCGACCAGGTCCCGGGCCGCGCGGGGCAGCGAGAAGACCAGGCCGTCCAGGGTGTGCCGGGAACCGATCAGCACCGGCGCGCCTGCCGGCCGCCACCCTTGGCGTCCGACAGCGCTTCACCGCGTACGGGGTGAAGGCGTCCGCGCCGATCCCGTAGACCGTGTCCGTCGGCAGGACCACCAGCTCGCCGTTCTTGACCGCCTCGATGGCAGCGGCGATGCCGCGGTCCCGATCGGCGGGCGACCGGCAGTCGTAGAGCATCACGAGGAAGGAGTCTGCCACGCCGAGGCCGGTCCTGGGCGGTCGCCGTCCGCGCGCCGACGCGCGGTGGCGAACCGGGGCCGGCCGGCCAGGTCCCGATGCTCCTCGATCGCCTCGTAGCGGCCGTCGGCGGCCAGCAACGCCGGCACCGCCGCACCATGCGTGTCGTCGTGTTCGACGCCCAGCACACCGCCGGGCCGCAGCAGCTCCGCCGCCCGGGCGATCACCGGGCGGAGCACCGTCAGGCCGTCCGCCCCGCCGAAGACCGCCTCGTCCGGATCGTGGGCGGCCACCTCCGGGGGTACGACCACGCGCGGGGCACGTACGGCGGGTTGCAGAGCAGCACGTCGACCCGGCCGGTGAGCTCGTCGAGCAGCCGCGGGTCGGTGACGTCCGCGGCGACCACCTCGACCGGCGGGGTCCCCGGCGGCGACCCGGGGTC
>JAEVHO010000230.1 GCA_016802835.1 Micromonospora sp. ATA32
GGCTGCCCGACGGCCCGCCCCGGCCACCCCCGTGGGGCAGCCGCCTCCCGCAGCGCCCCGCCGCCGCCTCGGCGATCCGTCGCAGCTCGGCGGCGGGGCAGCGTCTCCACCGGCCGGCTGGCCGTCGGCGGGGAGCGGCCAGCGCCAGTCCGCGTCCCGGCGTCGGGGGCAGCGCGCCACCGGCCGCCTCCAGCTCGGCCAACAGCTCCGCCGCGGCGACGGTGACGTCGCCGGGGGGCGACGCCGGCAACCGTGCGGACGACCAGCACGCCCCACGGCAACCGGGCCCAGAGCGCCGTACGGCCGGACGAAGGCTCCGGGCGCAGCCGGACCGGCGCGGCCCGGTCGAGCCGGACCAGCCGGGCCAGGAAGGCGCCCGCATCGGCCGTCCCGGCGAGCCCGTGGCCCCCCGGTGACGGCGGCGTCCGGGCCGCTGCTCACGCCGACCCGTCCCGCGGCGTGGGTGAGCCGCCCCGGGCCTCGGGCGCGCCGCCCTCGGGCGCGTAGGACAGCAGGAACTCCCGCTCATCGGCGCTGATCCGGCGCGGCATCTGCCGGGTCAGGTCGAACGGGACCAGCACCGAGCGGGCGGTGCTGGCCAGCACGTCGCCGTCGTACAGCTGGTAGGCGACGGTGAACCGGGAGGCCCGGATCTCCTCCACCCACAGCTCGATGCGGACCGTCGGCGCGGCGGCCGCGGTGGCCCGACCGAGGGCGTAGTCGACCGGGCGCAGGTAGTCGACCTCGTGCCGGCGGATGACCACTCCGTCGGCGAACGAGTCGACGCCCCACGCCCGGCCGCCGGCGAACATCAGCGCCACCCGGGCCTCCTCGTACAGCGTGAGGAAGCGGGAGTTGTTGACGTGGCCGTACGCGTCCAGGTCGGACCAGCGCAGCGTGCAGTGGTAGACGAAGCGGTCAGTCACGGGTGAGCTTGCGATAGGTCACCCGGTGCGGCCGGGCGGCCTCGGCGCCGAGCCGGTCGATCTTGTTCTTCTCGTACGCGTCGAAGTTGCCCTCGAACCAGAACCACTTCGCCGGGTTCTGGTCGTCGCCCTCCCAGGCCAGGATGTGGGTGGAAACCCGGTCGAGGAACATCCGGTCGTGGGAGATGACCACGGCGCAGCCGGGGAACTCCAGCAGCGCGTTCTCCAGGCTGGAGAGGGTCTCCACGTCCAGGTCGTTCGTCGGCTCGTCGAGCAGGATCACGTTGCCGCCGATCTTCAGCGTCAGCGCCAGGTTGAGCCGGTTCCGCTCGCCACCGGAGAGCACCTTGGTCGGCTTCTGCTGGTCCGGGCCCTTGAAGCCGAACGCGGCGATGTACGCCCGGGACGGCATCTCGACCTTGCCGACCATGAGGTAGTCGAGCCCGTCGGAGACGACCTCCCAGACCGTCTTGTCGCCGCTCAGGCCCTGCCGGTTCTGGTCGACGTACGACAGCGAGACCGTGTCGCCGACCCGCACCTGGCCCTCGGTCGGCTGCTCCAGCCCGACGATGGTCTTGAACAGCGTGGTCTTGCCGACGCCGTTCGGGCCGATGATGCCGACGATGCCGTTGCGCGGCAGCGAGAAGCTCAGGTCCTCGATCAGGATCCGGTCGCCGAAGCCCTTGGTGAGGTGCTGCGCCTCGATGACGGTGCTGCCCAGGCGCGGGCCCGGCGGGATCTGGATCTCCTCGAAGTCCAGCTTCCGGGTCTTCTCCGCCTCGGTGGCCATCTCGTCGTACCGGTCAAGGCGGGCCTTGGACTTGGTCTGCCGGGCCTTCGCGTTGGAGCGGACCCACTCCAGTTCCTCGGTGAGCCGCTTCTTCATCTTGGCGTCGCGGCGTCCCTCGACGGCCAGCCGGGCCGCCTTCTTCTCCAGGTAGGTGGAGTAGTTGCCCTCGTACGGGTAGGTCCGGCCGCGGTCCAGCTCGAGGATCCAGTTGGCCACGTTGTCCAGGAAGTACCGGTCGTGGGTGATCGCCATCACGGTGCCGGCGTACTTGGCCAGGTGCTGCTCCAGCCACGAGACGCTCTCCGCGTCCAGGTGGTTGGTGGGCTCGTCGAGCAGCAGCAGGTCGGGCGCCTCGAGCAGCAGCTTGCAGAGCGCGACCCGACGGCGCTCACCACCGGAGAGCTGGGTGACGTCGGCGTCCGGCGGCGGGCAGCGCAGCGCGTCCATCGCCAGTTCGAGCTTGGAGTCGATGTCCCAGGCGTCGGCGTGGTCCAGCTCCTCCTGGAGCTTGCCCATCTCCTCCATCAGCTCGTCGGTGTAGTCGGTCGCCATCTGCTCGGCGATCTTGTTGAACCGCTCCAGCTTGGCCTTGGTCTCGGCGACCGCCTCCTCGACGTTGCCGAGGACGGTCTTGGCGTCGTTGAGCGCGGGCTCCTGGGCGAGCATGCCGACGGTGTAGCCGGGCATGAGCCGGGCGTCGCCGTTGCTCGGCCGGTCCCAGCCTGCCATGATCTTGAGGAGGCTGGACTTACCGGCGCCGTTCGGGCCGACCACACCGATCTTGGCCCCCGGCAGGAAGTTCAGCGTCACGTTGTCGAGCACGACCTTGTCGCCGTGCGCCTTGCGCGCCTTTTCCAGGACGTAGATGAACTGGGCCACGGTGCGGGCTACCTCCGTAGGTTGTGATCGGGCGTAGGTTGCGATGGGAGCTTGCGGGGCGCGGGCGCGGGCTGTGACCTCCGCCCGCCGCCGCCGGCCGGGGGCCGGCCGCCGCGCACGCCGTCGTCAATCCTGACAGGTTCGCGGCGCTTCGCCCACATCACCCCGCCCGGGGGTACGCCGGCGCGCCACGTTGTCAGAGCCGGTAAGGCAAACTACGTTCCTGGTATGACCAAGAAGATCACCATCAGCCTGCCCGACGAGCTTGCCGACAGACTTTCTCAGGAACCGAATGTCTCCGCCTATGTAGCCGAGTCCCTGCGCCGTCGAGTGGCCGGAGAGAAGACCCGGGAGATCCTTCGGCGCGCCGGTTTCGACATCACCGACGAGGGCGTGGCGCGGGTGCACGCCGAGATGGAGCAGCTGAAGGCGAGTGTCACGCCCGAGCTGCGCGAGCAGGCGGCGCGGTTGCAGGCGGAGGTCCTGGCTGCACGTGCGAAGGCCAGCCGGTGACGGCCTTCGGCCTCGCTCTGGACACCACCGCCCTGCTGGCCTATTCATCCGCAGATCTCGATGTCGGGAACCGGATCGCCGAAGCCGCCGATCACGGGGTGCATGTGCTGGTGCCCGCCCTCTGCCTGTCTCGCGCACACCAGGAGGCCACCCCGGAGCAGTGGGAGATGCTCGAGGTGCTTGCTGCGGTGCCGCACATCCGTGTCACGCCGGTCGAGGCGAACATGTGTGCCTTCCTCGGGGGCTGGTCACGCCGGATGGCCGGCCGGATGGACCTCGCCCAGTTGGCGATGGACGCCGCCGCCCATCCACTCGTACCGATCGTGACCGACCGGCGGGAGCTGTTCGGTGCGGTGCTGCCCAAGGAATGGCCGATCATCCACCTCTGACCAGGGGTCTGTCGACAAGATCACGGACGCGGTTCGCCGGCCGTGGGACGGGTAGGGAACTCCGGTACGGGGCACCAGACGCCGCAGCTACGCTCAGTACGCTCATCGCGGTGGACCCGTCAGCACCCGGAGGTGGCCGATCGTGACCGTCCGTAGCTCCTTTGTCGTAGTAGCCAACCGACTACCGGTCGACGAGGTGAGCACACCCGAGGGCCGGCAGTGGCGCCGCAGCCCGGGCGGGCTGGTCACGGCGCTGCACCCCGTCCTCGCCGAGCAGCAGGGCACCTGGGTCGGCTGGGCCGGTGGCACCGGCGCGGCCCCCGAGCCCTTCGACTTGGAGGGGATCCGGCTGCACCCGGTGCCGTTGAGCGCCGAGGAGCTGGAGCGTTACTACGAGGGCCAGTCCAACGCGACAATCTGGCCGCTCTACCACGACGCCGTGGAGACGCCCGCCTACAAGCGTCGCTGGCGCGAGGCGTACCGGCTGGTGAACGCCCGCTTCGCGGAGGCCGCGGCGGAGGTCGCGGCCGAGGGCGCGACGGTCTGGGTGCAGGACTACCAGCTCCAGCTGGTCCCCGCGATGCTCCGGGAGCTGCGGCCGGACCTGCGGATCGGCTTCTTCCTGCACATCCCGTTCCCGCCGATCGAGCTGTTCATGCAGATGCCGCTGCGCGCCGAGGTGCTCCGCGGCCTGCTCGGCGCCGACCTGGTCGGGTTCCAGCAGCGGCTGGCCGCGCAGAACTTCGTCCGGCTGGCCCGGCACCTGCTCGGGCTGCGCTACGAGGGGCAGATGATCCAGGTGGACGGCCGGCAGGTGAAGGCCGGCGCGTTCCCGATCTCGATCGACGTGGCCGAGATGGAGCGGCTGGCCGCCGACCCGGCCATCCAGGCCCGCGCCAAGCAGATCCGCGAGGAGCTGGGCAATCCTAAGACGGTCATCCTCGGCGTCGACCGGCTCGATTACACCAAGGGCATCGAGCTACGCCTCAAGGCGTTCCGGGAACTACTTTCTGACGGAAAGCTGACAGTCGAGGACGCGGTTATGGTGCAGGTCGCGACGCCGAGCCGCGAGCGCGTGGAGCATTACCAGGCACTTCGCGTCAAGGTAGAACGCGAAGTTGGTCGGATTAATGGCGAATTCGGCCGGGTCGGCGTGCCCGCAGTGCATTATCTGCATCAGTCGTACAGTCGCTCCGAACTGGCCGCGATGTACGTCGCTGCCGACGTGATGATGGTGACCCCGCTGCGAGACGGAATGAATCTGGTGGCCAAGGAGTACGTCGCATCGCGCGCCGACCAGGGTGGCGCGCTCGTGCTCAGTGAATTCGCCGGCGCCGCCACCGAGCTACGTCAGGCGTTCCTGTGCAACCCGCACGACCCGGACGCGGTCAAGGACGCGTTGCAGCGGGCCGTGCACGTGGAGAAACCCGAGGCCCGCCGCCGGATGCGGATAATGCAGCGCCACCTGCGCACCCACGACGTGGGGCACTGGGCGAAGTCCTTCCTCACCGAGCTGGGTGTGCCGGATTCGGAGGCCGCGTGAACACGTCCCTCAGCGGCGGAGCGGCCAACGCCGCCGGGGTGATGGACCCGGAGCTGCGCGCCGCCATCGGCCGCATCGCCCGGGTGCCCCAGCTGCTGGTCGCCTGCGACTACGACGGCACCCTGGCGCCGATCGTGGAGGACCCGACCAAGGCGGTGCCGCTGCCCGAGTCGGTGGCCGCCGTCCGCGCCCTCGCCGCACTGCCGCAGACCAGCGTCGCGGTGGTGTCCGGCCGGGCGCTGCGAGACCTGGCCGCGCTCTCCCGGCTGCCCAGTGAGGTCCACCTGGTCGGCAGCCACGGCTCGGAGTTCGACATCGGCTTCGTCGAGCGGCTCTCCCCCGAGTTGATCGCCGTACGCACCCGGCTGCGCGACGCGCTGCGCGAGATCGCCGCGGCCCACCCCCGGGTACGCCTCGAGCGCAAGCCCGCCAGCGTCGCGGTACACACCCGCGGAGTCGACCCGCAGATCGCCGCGGCGGCCACCGAGGCGGTCCGCAGTGGCCCCGCCACCTGGGACGGCGTCACCGTCACCCAGGGCAAGGAGGTCATCGAGCTGTCCGTGGTGGCCACCCACAAGGGCACCGCCGTCGACCAGCTCCGCACCCAGCTCGCGGCCAGCGCCGTGCTCTTCATCGGCGACGACGTCACCGACGAGAACGCCTTCGGCAACCTGCACGGTCCGGACGTCGGCATCAAGATCGGCGTGGGCGACACCAGGGCCGACTACCGGGTCGGCGAGCCGATCGAGGCGGCCCGGGCGCTCGCCCTGCTGCTGGAGACCAGGCGGCACTGGCTCTTCGGCGAGCGCGCCGTCCCGATCGAGCGGCACTCGATGCTGGCCAACGGCCGGACGGTCGCGCTGCTGACGCCCGAGGCCAAGGTGACCTGGCTCTGTCACCCCAAACCGGACTCCTCGGCGATCTTCGCCGACCTGGTCGGCGGCAGCCCGGCCGGGCACTTCAGCGTCGCCCCCGAGCGCGGCGGCATCCCGCTCGGGCAGCGCTACCGCTCCCACACGATGACGGTGGAGACCCGGTGGTCCGGCCTGACCGTGACCGACTGGCTCGACCGGCCGTCCAGCGACGCGGTGCCGGACGGGGCCGCGATCATCTCCGGTGACTCGACCCTGATCCGGGTGCTGACCGGCTCCGGCCGGGCCCGCCTGGAGTTCGCTCCCCGGCCGGAGTTCGGCCAGGTGGCGGTGCAGTTGCAGCCACTCGACGACGGCCTGCTGGTGCTCGGCTCCAACGAGCCGGTCGCGCTCCACTCCCCCGGGGTCGAGTGGCAGGTCGCCAACGACGGAGGTTACGAGACCGCGAAGGCGGTGGTCGACCTCTCCGCCGCCGGCGGGCAGGTCACCCTGGAGCTGCGCTTCGGCACGCACAGCCTGGAGCACCACCGGGTCCCGGTGCACGAGCGTCAGGCCACCGCCGAGCAGCCCTGGAAGGACTGGGTGGCCGGGCTTCGGCTGCCCACCACCGCCCGGGACCTGGTCGCCCGCAGCGCGCTGACCCTGCGCGGGCTCTGCCACGAGGCGAGCGGCTCCATCCTCGCCGCCGCCACCACCTCGCTCCCCGAGGAGCTGGGCGGGGTACGCAACTGGGACTACCGGTACTGCTGGCTGCGGGACGCGGCGATGACCGCCCGCGCGCTGGTCGACCTCGGCTCGATCGAGGAGGCCGAGGCGCTGCTGCGCTGGGTGGACGGCTGCGTCGAGCGCACCGGCGGGCACCCCGAGCGGCTGCACCCGCTCTACACCGTGGACGGGTACGAGCTGGGCGCCGAGGCTGTCATCGACACCCTGCCCGGGTACGCCGGCTCCCGGCCGGTCCGGGTCGGCAACCTCGCCAACCACCAGCTCCAGCTGGATGTCTTCGGCCCGATCGCCGACCTGCTGGCGGCCGTGGCCGACCTCCGCGGCTCGGTTCGGGAGACCGAGTGGCGGGTGCTCGAATCGATGGTCGAGGCGGTGCGCCGCCGCTGGCACGAGCCTGACCACGGCATCTGGGAGGCCCGCCTCCCGCCACGGCACCACATCTTCTCCAAGGTCATGTGCTGGATGACCGTCGACCGGGCGCTGCACGTCATGCGCCAGCACGGCGGCGAGGACCGGCCGGAGTGGGTGGAGCTGCGCGAGCGGATCGGCGCCAACGTCCTGGAGTACGGCTGGCACCCGGACGCCGAGGCGTACAGCGTCGCTTACGGGCACGAGGACATGGACGCCTCGTCACTCTGGATCGGCCTGTCCGGCCTGCTGCCGGGCGACGACCCGCGCTTCCTCTCCACCGTGCTCAAGATCGAGGCCGACCTGCGCAGCGGCCCGGTCGTCTACCGGTACCACTGGGACGACGGCCTGCCCGGTCGCGAGGGCGGCTTCCACATCTGCACGGCGTGGCTGATCGAGGCGTACCTGCGCACCGGTCGCCGTACCGACGCGGAGGAGCTGTTCATCCAGATGGTCGACACGGCCGGGCCGACCGGGCTGCTCCCCGAGCAGTACGACCCGCTCGCGGAGCGCGGGCTGGGCAACCACCCGCAGGCCTACAGCCACCTGGGCCTGATCCGTTGTGCCCTGCTCCTGGACAACATGCTCAAGCAGTGACCTGAGCGGACCACACGACGGCGGCGGGAGACCCTGGTCCCCCCGCGCCGTCGCGGATCAAGCGGGCCCGACCCAGGAGCCGAGGGCGTCGACCACGTCGCCGACCAGGACGACCGCGGGTGGACGCAACCCCCCGGCCTGCACGTCGGCCGCGACGTCGGCCAGGGTGGAGCGGAGCACCCGCTGGCTGCCGGTGGTCCCCTCCTGCACGACGGCGGCCGGCGTCAACGGCGGCCGGCCGTGCGCGATCAGGGTCGTGGTGATCGCCGCGAGGTTCCTCAGCCCCATCAGGACGACCAGGGTGCCGCGGAGCCGGGCCAGGGCCGGCCACTGCACCAGCGAGTCCGGCGAGTCCGGCGCGACGTGCCCGGAGACCACGGTGAACTCGTGCGCCACCGCCCGGTGGGTGACCGGGATGCCGGCGGCCGCCGGGGCGGCGATCGCGCTGGTCACCCCGGGCACCACGGTGACCGGTACGCCGGCGGCCGCGCAGGCGAGCAGCTCCTCGCCGCCCCGACCGAAGACGTACGGGTCGCCGCCCTTGAGCCGGACCACGAACGCGCCGGCCAGCGCCCGGTCGACCAGGATCCGGTTGATCTCGTCCTGGGCGCGGGCCGGGCCGTAGGGGATCTTCGAGGCGTCCACCAGCTCGACGTCGGGGCGCAGCTCGTCGAGGAGCAGCCCCGGCACAAGCCGGTCGGCGACCACGACGTCGGCCTCGGTCAGCAGCCGCCACCCCTTGACCGTGACCGGTACGCCGGCGGCCGCGCAGGCGAGCAGCTCCTCGCCGCCCCGACCGAAGACGTACGGGTCGCCGCCCTTGAGCCGGACCACGAACGCGCCG
>JAEVHO010000231.1 GCA_016802835.1 Micromonospora sp. ATA32
GCCCTGGCTGGCTGCGACCGGCGGACGGTGCAGCGCCTGGAGGCCGGCCATCGCCGCCCGAGCTCCGCCATGGTGGCCGCCCTGGCTCACGCCCTGGCCGTGCCGCCCGGGTACGCCCCCGCCGGCCGCCGCGAGCAGGTGGAGGTGCTGCGCGTCGAGCTGGCCGCAGCAGCCGGCCCGTCGCTGGTCGAGTCGACCCCGGGCGGCGCCCGCCGTCGCCGCCGCCGACTGCGCAAGGCCCGGCTCGCTGCCAACCGGGTAGCCGTCCCGGTGCTGCGCGCCCAGCGTGGTCTACGTCCCGTCCGGCAGGCCGCCCCGCGAGGTGCCCGCCGACGTCGCCGCCGCGGTGAGGAGGTACCGGTGAGCCGTCGTGCCCGCCGGATGCGCCCGGCCACGGCTGCCGAGCAGCAGCAGCTACGCGAGTTCGCCGCCCGCGTCGACGAGCTGCTCGCCGCACCCACCGCCGACGCCCGGCGCGAGGCGTACGGGCGGATGCGCCGGCTCGCCGACCGCATCCGCGACCCGGACAGCCTCGCCAACCTGACCGCCGCCGAGCTGCACGACGCGCTCGCCGAGCGCGACACACCATCCTGCGCCCTTACGCACAGGAACGGTCATTATGGTGCGCCGCAAACCGGACATAAGGGCCCAGACTTCGGGCCCGTACGGGGCCGGTGAGCACCACCCCGCGCCACGTCCCGGCGCCCGTCGAGCTGCCAGACGGCGCCGTGCCCGTGCCCGCCCACCTCGCCGGCCCGGTCCGCGACCTGCTCGTCACCGCCGCGTGGGACCTGGCCAAGACCAACGGCGGCACAGTCCACCCCGACCTGCGGACCCTCATCGAGCAGCTCCACCGCGCCGACCGCCGCCGCGACCAGGCCGCCGGCCAGCCCGGTTCCGACACAGGAACCCCTGACGGCGGAACCGGCAGGCTCGAGGTCAGCACAACGGACGCGGCGCTCGCCATGGGGTGCTCCGTCGAGTACGTGCGCAGGCTGGCCCGGTCCGGGCGGGTCAACGCCCGCCGGGCCGGCCAGCGCACCTGGCTCATCACCATCCGAGAGGAACATGCCGATGCAGACCGTGACTGACCTGATCGAGGCCGAAGAGGCCGCGGGCACCGCCAGCACCGCCGACGTCGCCCAGGCCGAACGGGAGGCCGCCCAGGCCGCCGAGCAGGTGACCACCCTGGAGCGGCGCGTCGTCGACGGCGATGAGGACGTCACCCCCGACGAGATCGAGAAGGCGAAGTCGCTGCGCGGGTTCGCGAAGCTGCGCGCCCAGGCGATCCGCGGGAAGGCTGAGCGGACCGCCCACGCCGCGTGGCTGCGCCGCTGTGACGAGCTGCGCGCCGAGATCGAGGCGTACCCGGGGACCAGCGACAAGCTCGCCAAGCTCCTCGCGGCCACGGAGAAGGCGATCGTCGCGTTCGTGGCCGCCGTCGACGAGCGCAACCAGCTCATCGAGGGGTGGCGCCAGCGCATGCAGGACCTCCAGGTGCGGCACAGCACCCCGCTCGTACCGCCCGCCTCGCAAGGACACATCGGCCTGACGGACGGCGGTCAGGTCATCGCCGGCCGCCGCCGGCTGGAGCCGGTCAACTTCGATCAGTGGATCGTGTCGATGCTCGACCGGATCCGGGTGGCGCCCGCCGGCGGTCACCCTCGCCCGCTGCGCCTCGACTCGCATCCGGGGACCGGCACCCGTGAGGCCCTGTACGAGCGCCTGGCGCAGATGGACGCCGCGCCCGCCGAGCCGGACCCCAACTTGCGCTTCTTCCGCAACAAGGCCAGCGGTCAGGTCATCACCCTCGACGCCCATGCGCTCACGGCCACGAACGCCGCCGGCGACAACCAGTACCAGCGGTCCATCGCCCGCGGTGAACTGGTCGAGATCAGCCGTAAGGAGGCGTGGGGCCAGTGACCGCACCCATCCCCCAGATCACGGAGGGCGAGATGCGCGCCATGTCGGCTGAGCAGATCGTCGAGGCGTTCCTGACCGGCCGCATGAAGGCGCTGGTGACCGGCCAGGACCCGTCCGCTCCGCCGCCGGGCGCACCTGACCAGGTGAGCGAGGCGGACCTGAAGCGGATGGAGCCGCGGGTGATCGTGGAGGCATTCCAGGCCGGCCGACTCAACGCGCTGCTCGGCCGTCCGGTCACCGCACCCGGGCAGGACTGACCCGTGGCACTGAAACTCGGCGAGCTGGTCGCCTACCTGAGGACCGACAACTCGCAGTTCAGGCGGGGCCTGGACGACGGCCGGCGGGACCTCAACCGCTCGGGCCGGGACATGCAGCGCGACGCCGACGCCACAGGTAGGGCCATGGCCACCGCCCTGGGCGCCGGTGGGCGGGCGGCCGGTGAGCGGTTCACCCGGGACGCGTCGGGGCGGCTGCGGGATGGCCGGGGCCGGTTCGTCGCCGACGCTGGGCAGCTGGGCCACGCGGCCGGGCAGGCGGCCAGCGGCGGCCTGGCCTCGCTGCGCCAGGCGATGGACAACCTGGGCTCCGTCGCCACCAACATCGGCTCGAATGTGTGGAACCTGACCCCTATGCTGTCGGCCCTGGCGGCCGGGGCGGTGTTCGCGGTGCCGGCCCTGTACGCCCTCGGCGGCGCCATGGGCAGCCTGCCGGCCCTCGCGGCCGGCGGTGGGGCGGCTGTCGGCACTCTGGCGCTGGGCTTCATGGGCCTGTCCGACGCGTTCAAGAAGACCGCGTCGAGTGGGGCTGCTGCGGTCGACAAGTCGTGGCAGGTCGCGCAGGCGCAACGGCAGCTCGCGACCTCGCAGCGGGAGGTACTCGCCGCGCAGGAGGCCCTCACCCGGGCCCGGGAGGACGAGGTGGAACGCCTCGACGACCTGAACCGGGCACTGCGGGAGGCGCACCTCAGCGAAAAGGAGGCCGCCCTCGACGAGAAAGACGCCCAGCAGCGGCTGGCCGACGCCAAGAACGCCGTCCAGATCGCCCAGGACAAGCTGAATCAGGCGAAGGCGTCCGGTGACGTGGCGGCCGTGCAACGGGCCACGCAGGATCTGCTGGATGCGCAGAAGCAGCAGCCTGACGTGATCCGGCGGGCGGAGCTGGCGTACGAGCGGGCCAAGCTCGCCACGGAGTCGGCGAAGGACTCCACCAGCGACCTGACCAAGGAGCAACAGCGGGCCGCCCGGGTCGGGGTTGAAGGCTCGGATCAGGTGCGGGCCGCCCTGGACCGGCAGCGGCGCGCCATCGAGGCCGTCGCCGACGCGCAGCACGCCCTGGCCGAGGCGCAGAAGCCGGCCCCCGGTGGTGGTGGGGCGGCAGGCCAGATGACGAAGCTGGCCGGGTCGGCGCGGGACTTCGTCAACGTGATCAAGGGACTGAAGCCGGCCTTCGAGGACCTGCGCCTCGACGTGCAGCAGCGCCTGTTCGCGGGCATCGGCGGTGAGGTCAAGAAGCTGGCGACGGCGTGGCTGCCTCAGCTGCACACGTCGCTGGGCGGCATGGCCGACACTTTCAACGGCATCTTCAAGGTGTTCTCCAGCACCGCCCAGAAGCCGGAGTTCATCAAGAACATCGGTGTGGGTATCGAGTCGGTGCGGGGTCTGATCGACAAGCTGGGAAAGGCTATGGCCGGGCCTGGCATGGAGGCGTTCGGGAAGCTGTCCAAGGCGGCGAAACCATTCCTGGACATGCTCGGTGACAAGCTCGCCGGGGCCGTCAACTCGTTCTCCGCCTGGATCGACAAGGCCGACAAGTCGGGGAAGCTGACCTCGTTCTTCGAGACCGCCGCGAAGTACCTGGGCGACATCTGGGACCTCGGCAAGGACCTCGGCGGGGTGCTCGCCGAGTTCTTCTCCATGTGGACGGACAGCGAGAACGGTGCGGCGAGTAAGGACCTTTTCCAGACGATCAAGGACGGCGTCCACGATCTGAAGGAATGGCTGTCCGACCCGGACAACAAGGAGAACCTGAAAAACTTTATCGACGGTTTCGTGACTCTCGCCTCCGCCGCGATGTATGTCCTGGGCTGGCTGGTGGATGACGGCATTCCCGCCGTGTGGGGTGCCATCGACTGGCTGGCGGGCGGCATCGACTGGCTGATCCAGAAGGCCGGGGAGGCGAAGGACTGGATCGTCAAGAAGTGGGACCAGATGGTCGACTTCATCAAGGGACTGCCGAAGCGGATATCGAAGGTCGCCCGGAGCATGTTCGATGGCGTGGTCAGCGCGGCGAAGAGCGCCTTCAACGCGGTCGCCCGAGCATGGAACAACTCGGTCGGGTCGCTGTCGTTCCGGGCGCCTTCCTGGGCGGGTCCCTTCGCCGGCAAGGGCTGGGACGTGCCCGACATGCCGTACCTCGCCAACGGCGGCAACATCGTGCGAGCCGGCCTGGCGATGGTCGGCGAGCGCGGTCCGGAGGTGCTCCACCTTCCGGCCGGCGCGCAGGTGCGACCGCTGTCCGGGGGTAACGCGCCGGTGGGCGGGCACACCGAGGTGCGTGTCACCGGGGAGATCCTGGTCCGCGGTGACGGCATCCTCACGGGCCTGCGCGAGCGGATCGCCCTCGGCGGCGGCAGCGTCCAGGCCGTGCTGGGGAGCAGTCACTGATGCCCGGGGACGGTGGTCTGCACATCGAGCTGCCCCTGTTCGAGTTGCCGGCCGATTCTGTCGCCCTGGTCGACGACACGATGATGGGGTGCCTGATCATCGAGCGGGACACGGACGGCACGGTCCGCGGCGGCCGGCTCGGCTACCGGCCCGGGATGCTGGTCGGCGACCTCCGCACGCTCGGCGAGTGGGCCACATCGCGGGTGGACCGGTTTCTGCAACATGGCGCCGAACCGGACGGGTGGAGGCGACGCAGCGACGGCGGATGGCAGCTCTGGGCCCAGTTCGTGGAGCTGCCCCCGCTGGACTGACCGGAGACGCAGAACGGCCCGCCAGGCGCGATCCTGGCGGGCCGTTCGTCGTGCCTGGTCAAGCTGCCCGGTACTTCTCCCGGGCCTTGTTCCATGCCCGCCGGCCGAACCGCAGCCGCTTCCCGGTGCGGTCGCACCACCCGCACGGGCGGGACAGCTTCCGCTTCCGCTTGCTGCGGTGGTGGCCCTTGCCGTCGCACAGCCAGCAGTCGCGGAACGGCCTCACGATGCACGAGGCGGCGTAGCCGAGCAGGACGACCAGCAGGATGCCGGTCGCGGTGAGGGTGCCTCTCACGGGGTGCCTCCAGGGGCGGATTTTCGGGCCTCGGCGGGGGTGCCGCGACCACGCGACCAACGGTTGTTTGCGCTGCTCAGGGCTGGTCGCGGGGCTGGTCGCGGAACCGCGACCACAGTCCGTGCCGCGACCAGCCCCGCGACCTACTCGGATTCGATCTCGCGGCGCTGCTGGGCGGCCTCCAGAGCCGTCCGCCGGGCGCCCTTGAGGTTGCTCCGGCCGACCTTCACGTCCTGGCTGTCGACGCCGTACCGGGCCAGAGACTCCCGGACCATCTCGGCGGTGACCCCGGCGTAGAACTCCGGCGCCAGCTCGGCCAGCCGCTCGGCGAGCACCGCCCACGGCAGACCGGCCTCACCGTTCTGCAGGACGGTCCGGGCGTCGGCGAGCATGTCCCGCGCCTCGACCCGCTCGACGTCCTCGCCGACGGCGGCGTGCCCGCGCAGCTGGCCAGCGCGGGCAACGATCGCCGCCGTGACCTCCGGCGTGGGGAAGAACGAGCGGGCGCTACCCGGCTTGTCGACGCCGACCATCACGCCCCACCCGGCGTCGATGCCGGGCCGGTAGACGGTGCCGCTGAAGCCCCGCTTGTACGCCCCAGTACCCAAGATCATGTCGTTCTCCACCTGACCGAGCACGGACAGGCACCACCGGGTGGTGATGCAGCGGGTGATGTTCGGCGGCAGGCTGTCCTTGTCGGGGATCTGCGTGGCCAGGCAGAAGATGATGCCCAACGCCCGGCCCCGCTTGATGGCCCGCTCACACGCCGCCGCGGCGCCCGGCACGGCCGCGAACAGCTCGTGCACCTCGTCGAGCAGGATGAACACCGGGTGCAGCCCACTGCCGCGCTTCGCGGCCAGCTCCGGCGTCACCTTGCCCTCAGGGGCCTCACCGCGCTGCTTCGCCGCCAGGATCCGCTTCCCGCGCCGCTCGCACTCCGCGAGGGCCCACGTGATGATGTCGCTGCCCGTCTCGAATGCGTCGTCGTCGACGCCCACGGCGTAGGTGGAGCACAGCGGCGCGACGTCGAGGAAGTCACCGACGCCCTTGAACTCGGCCACCTTGAGCTCGACGGTGGGGTCGAGCATGGCGATGGTAAGCAGCGTGCGGGCGGCGTAGCTCTTGCCGGAGCCCGGCTGCCCACCGATGAGGAAGTTCCGCGCGAGCAGCACGGTGGACAGGGGCCGCTGGCGGGCGTCGGTGGCGAACGGCTGCGGCTCGAAGACGCTGGTGCGGGCGGTGGGCGCCGCCAGCGACCACCGCGGCTGGCCCATCTTGGACGACGGCTGGAAGCCGACCCACAGGTCGACCTGCCCGGGGTGGTCGGGGCCGACCTCCGGCCACACCTGGTCGACGGGCAGCCGCAGGGCGGCGGCGAGGTTGTCCCGCTTCTCCAGCAGCTGCGTGGCGACGATGGCGCCGGGCAGGTTGAACCGGGCCAGCCAGCCCGGACCGTCCTTGTGGATACCGGGCGGCGGGAACGTGAGCTGACCGGGCTCCTTCACCCCGATGCTCAGGGCGACGACGGCGTTGCGAACCATCTCAGCGGTGAGCTTGGTGAACCTCTGCCCGGTGGTCGCCCAGTCGACGATCGGCTTGTCCGCTGGCCGGCCGAGGCGGGCGGCGACCAGGACCAGGCCGACGACGGCGGCCCACCAGCCGACCGACGGCATCCCGGCCAGCTCGGCGCCGACGAGCGCCGCCAGCAGCAGCAGCAGGCCGACGCCCACCACCCACCAGCGAGCCGAGGACTCCTTCGCCCGGGTCCGGTTCAAGGACTGCCAGGTGTGCGGGTCGTTCTTGTTGGCCGCCTCCTGCCGCAGGTGGAAGTTCTCCCGGCCGCCGACCGCCCACCACAGCACCGCCGAGCCGGCCCGCCACAGGCCGCGGGGCGCGTACCAGGCCACCTTGGCCGCGTACTTCGGCGACTTCCAGGCGTGCTTGCCCAGCTCGTACGCGAAGTACCCGGCCGACCAGCGGGCCAGCGCCTGGCGGCCCTCCGGCGAGCGGAGTACCGCGGGCACGATCGGTGGCCGTTGCTCGGTGCGGGCCACCACGTCGGCGAAGGTGGTCTTGCGGTCCGGCGCGTCGACCGGTCCGCCAACCTTGTCGGCCTCGATGATGTGCCGCTCGTCGTCGTACTCGTCGAATGGGATGACAGCGGTCATGGTCAGTACCGTCCTTCCGCCTGGTCGGCGAGGTTCGCGGCGCGCACGGCGAGCACGCCGAGCAGCTCGGATCGGTGCATGGTCGGCTCGACCATCTCCGCTTCGATGAAGGCGGCCAGGGCCCGGAGGCCGCCGGCCGCGGCCCCGAGCCGCGTCAGCAGCTCGGGGCACACGGTGCAGTCGGCGTCAGCCATCGGCTACTTGCGCCGCTCGATGTAGCCGCCCTCGCTCTTGCCGCCGTGCATGCGCTTGTTGTGGCCGGTGACGTCCTTGTTGGCGTCCTTCATCGTCTTGCGGGCCGGGCCGTGCATGTCGTGGCTGGAGCAGCCGCCCCGGTACTCCCGGTCGGTCGGCTCCGGCGGCTTCTTGCTGCTGAACAGGCCCATGGTCTTGGTGTCCTTCCGGTCGGTGGTGCGGGCGTTGAGGTAGGCGAACAGGCAGGTCAGCGCGCCGCAGATGCACGCGACCCGGGACAGGCCGTCGACCACCAGGGCCAGGCCAACGTTCACGGCGATCAGGACCAGGAACAGACGCGGGCGGCGGCTCATCGCTTCGCCGCCGTGGCGATCCGGCCGCCCAGCTCGACCAGGCAGATCGAGGCGACGACCACCAGGCCGTCAACCGACAGCGGGAGCAGGTACTGCGACCCGTTCGTCTCCCCGTACCGGGAGGCGACCGCGGCCATGTGCCAGTAGGACACCCAGGCGGCGATGCCGGCGATGAGGGCGGTAGCCGCCCACCGGCCCACGGCGAGCCGGCGGGAGTGCACGGGCACCCGGGAGATCAGTTCGATGGTGAGCAGCAGGGCCAGCGGGGACCAGGCCGAGATGATCTGACTGATCAGTTCGTCCCGGGCGTGGAGCACGTTCCCGGCGATGCTGGCCGCGACACCGAGAGCGAGCACCAGGCGCACGCCCCAGCGGATCCGCACCAGCGACGCGCGCTCGACGGCACCGGCCGGGGCCGGCTCCACGGCGGTCGGCGTACCCGGGTGTCCGTCCACCCGGACCTGCGGCGACGCCTCGGCCGGCTTCCGGCGCCGGAACCACCGGCGGCGCGGCTGGTCGGCTCGGCGTGCTCGGGCACAACCGGGGGCCGGCAGCGGGT
>JAEVHO010000232.1 GCA_016802835.1 Micromonospora sp. ATA32
CCCACCCGCGGTCGTACCACGGTGCGCGGGCCTGGCAGCGCCCGCACCGACGCGCGGCGCCCTTCCGCGGCCGGGCCGAGATGACCAGGACCTCACCATCGGCGTCCCCGTCGAGGCGCACGTCCTCCACGACCGCCCGATCGAACCCCGCCTGTCGATGAAATACCCTGGTCAAACGCACGCCGTGTTCCGATCCTCGGTTCCTGACCTTCGACAAGCCAGAAACCTAGACGGGACACGGCGTGCCCTGTTGACCAGGGCCTCAACCCACCCACGAGAACGTCACAAGAGCCCCTTATAGCCTCATCAGTTTGACCGACATTGATTTGACAGACGACACGCGAAGATGACTACCGATGGTGCGATCTGCCGAAGGTTTTCGTCGGAGAGGAGATCGTGTCTGCGCTCGCAGTGAAGTCACTCCATAAAATATTCGGCAGTCGGCAGGACGAGGCGGTAAGACGCCTCGCTGACGGCGCGCCGCGGGCGGAGGCCCTCGCCGGCCTCAACGCCACGGCCGCCGTGATCGACGCGGGCTTCGAGGTCCACGCCGGCGAGATCTTCGTGGTGATGGGCCTGTCTGGTTCGGGCAAGTCCACCCTCATTCGGATGCTCAACGGCCTGTTGCGCCCCACCCGGGGCAGTGTGACGGTCGACGGCGTCGAACTGACCACACTCAAGCCCGCCGCGCTGCGTCGGTTGAGGCGCGAGAAGGTCAGCATGGTCTTCCAGCACTTCGCGCTCATGCCGCACCGGACGGTGCTGGAGAACGCCGGCTACGCGCTGGAGGTCGCCGGCCTGCCCAAGGCCGAGCGGCGCGAGCGGGCCCTCGACGCCCTGCGGATGGTGGGCCTGGAGGAGCGGGCGGACAAGCTGCCGCACGAGCTCTCCGGCGGCATGCGCCAGCGGGTCGGGCTCGCCCGCGCACTGGCTGCGGGCACCGACATCCTGCTGATGGACGAGGCGTTCTCCGCGCTGGACCCGATGATCCGCCGGGAGATCCAGGACCAGCTCCTGGAGTTGCAGGCCGAGCTGGGCAAGACCATCGTCTTCATCACGCACGACCTCAACGAGGCCATGCGGCTCGGCGACCGGATCGCCGTCATGCGGGACGGCCGGATCGTCCAGATCGGCACCGCCGAGGAGATCCTCACCGACCCGGCCAACGACTACGTGGCGCAGTTCGTCGCCGACGTCGACCGCACCCGGATCCTCACTGCCTCGTCGGTGATGGAGAAGCCGCACACCGTGCTGGACGTCAACGTCGGCCCCCGGGTCGCCGCCCGCGCGCTGCGGGAGACCCTGACCTCGGTGCTCTACGTGACCGGCCCGGCGAAGCGTTTCCTGGGCACGGTCACCGAGGACGAGATCCTGCGCGCGCTGCGCGAGGGCCGGCAGAGCCTCGACGGGTACGTCTCCACCGAGCGGGTCCGCACCGTCTCGGAGGACACCGCCGTGGCCGACCTCTTCGCCGACTGCGCGGAGAGCGTGCACCCGATGGCCGTGCTGGACGACCGGGGCCGGCTGGCCGGGGTCATCCCCCGGATCACCCTGCTCAGCTCGCTGGCCAGCGCGGTGCCCGACGACCCGTCCGCCGGGGACGACGACGCAGCGCCGGCCGTCGCGACGCCGACCGACGGGCCGGTCGCGGCGACACCGGACGCCGTGGTGGCGGACGAACGTAGTGGGACGGTCGACGTCCCGCTCCATTCGATGGGAGAGCCGGCATGAGCCGCACCGCGTCGCCGCTCGACGTCACGCTGCCCCGGGTGCCGTTGGGCGCCTGGACCGAGGCCGCCGTCGACTGGGCCACCGACACCCTCGGGCCGTTCTTCGACGCGGTCGCCGCGCTGGTCGACACCCTCGTCCGGCCGTTGACCGAGCTGCTGACGGGCGTACCGGCCCTGGCGATCGTGCTGATCGTGGCGGGGCTCGGCTGGTGGCTGCGCGGCTGGAAGTTCGGCCTGGGCACGCTGGTCGGGCTCGGCCTGGTGGCCGGGATGCCGTACTGGGAGGAGACCATGAGCACGCTGGCCCAGGTGCTGGTGGCCAGCCTGCTCTCCCTGGTGCTGGCGATCCCGCTGGGCATCTTCGTCGCGGAGAACCGGCGGGCCTCCGCGGTGGCCCGGCCGGTGCTCGACCTGATGCAGACCATGCCGGCCTTCGTCTACCTGATCCCGGCCATCTTCTTCTTCGGCATCGGCACCGTGCCGGGCGTGCTGGCCACCCTGGTGTTCAGCATGCCGCCCGGGGTACGCCTGACCGAGCTGGGCCTGCGCCAGGTCGACCGGGAGATCGTCGAGGCGGCCGAGTCGTTCGGCGCCCCACCGTGGATGGTGCTGCTCCGGACGAAGGTGCCGCTCGCCCTCCCGACGATCATGACCGGCGTCAACCAGGTCATCATGCTGGCCCTGTCCATGGTGGTCATCGCCGGCATGGTCGGCGCCGGCGGCCTCGGCGATGTGATCATGTTCGCACTGGCCCAGGTCGAGGTGGGCAGCGGATTCGAGGGCGGCATCGCCGTCGTCGTCCTGGCCGTGGTGCTCGACCGGCTCACCGACTCCATCGGCGACCGATTCCCGTCCGCCCGGGCGCAACGCCTCGCGCGGGAAGCCTGATCGCCGCAATCCCCGCCGGCACCCCTGTCCCGCTCGATCGCGAGTACCGCCGGCTGCCCGACAACAGGAAGGACATCCCTGTGTTCAAGTCCCTGACCCGCGTCGTCGCCCTGGCGGCGACCGCCGCCCTGGCGCTGGGCGCCACCGCCGCCTGCGGCGAATCCGCCGACAAATCGTCCGGCGGCAAGGACAAGAAGATCACCATCGGCTACATGGCGTGGGACGAGGCCATCGCCGCCTCCCACCTCTGGCAGCAGATCCTGGAGAAGGACGGCTACCAGGTCCAGCTGAAGAACCTGGAGGCGGGCCTGGTCTACGGCGGTCTCGCCAGCGGCGACATCGACCTGTTCCTGGACAGCTGGCTGCCCCAGACCCACGCCTCCTACCTCGAGAAGTACGGCGACAAGCTGGAGAAGCTCGGCGTCTGGTACGACGACGCCAGCCTCAGCATCGCCGTGCCGAAGTACGTCGATGGTGTCGACTCGCTGGAGGACCTGGCCGCCAAGGCGGGCGGCTTCAATGGTGAGCTCGTCGGCATCGAGCCGGGCGCCGGCCTGACCAAGGCCACCCAGGAGAAGGTGATTCCCGGCTACGGCCTGGACGGCAAGATGAAGCTCAAGACCTCGTCGACCCCGGCGATGCTGGCCGCTCTGGACGGCGCGATCGCCGACAAGAAGCCGATCGCGGTCACCCTCTGGCACCCGCACTGGGCCTACGCAAAGTACGAGCTGAAGGATCTGGCCGACCCCAAGGGCGCCCTCGGCGCGGCCGAGCAGGTCAACACCCTGGCCCGCAAGGGGTTCGGGGAGGACTTCCCCGAGGTTACCGCGAAGCTCAAGAAGTTCAAGATGGACGGCGAGCAGCTCGGCACCCTCGAGGACCTGATGTTCAACGTCCACAAGGGCGACGAGGAGAAGGCCGTCGAGGAGTGGCTGAAGGCGAACCCGGACTACTTGGGGACGCTCTCCTGAGCTGATCACCCTTCGGGGCAGCGCTCATCGCGGGCGGCGGGGCCGGACGGCCTCGCCGCCCGCGGCGTACCCGACGGGGTTCGTCCCGTGCCCGCGACTGACCTTGAGCTTCGGACACTTTCGGTCCCGCGAAGCTGGCGTTCGAGAGTGCTAGATCTAGATGTACTGACCGTGAGGTTGGGGACGCGGCTGGGATCTTGCAATGGGTCAGGACCGCCGCGTGAGGTGGAGCTGTCGAGGTTCGTGCCACCCGCGAGGTCCTCGTGCCTCACGCTAGTACACCGCTGACGCCGACCGGCAGGCTGCGGCTGGCTCGATGCGTGGTGGACGGGGTGCCGTTGCGTCGGAGCAGTGAGCGGAACTCGCTGTTCGAGCATGTGCGGTAGTGGCCGAATGAGGTCACTCTTGTCGATATCTATTGACATCACTGCCGGAACTTCGTTGAAATGTGTTCACCCGTGCCCTGCGGGGTGGTGGGACCGGCAGCGGTCGCGGGCCACCCCGGGCATGGATCAGTGACCTGACCATCTACTCCCCGAGCGCACCACGGCTGCCGCCGTCCCCCCGTCCGCACTCGTGAAGGGCCCGTTTCCGTGACGACACACGCCTCCACCCGGCGCTGGCGGTTCCTCGCCTTCGCCACTGCGGCCGTGCTGGCCGTGACCACAGTGCCGGGCGCGGCGACCGCCGCGCCCCAACCCCCCGCCGGCACTGGTTGGACGATGGGAACACCGCCCCTGTCCACGCCCTGGACCGGTGATGTGTCACCCACCAACGCGCTGCCCGAGTATCCGCGGCCGCAGCTGACCCGGCCCCGGTGGCAAAACCTCAACGGCGTATGGCAGTTCGGCGGCGCCGCGCCCGGCGAAGCTCCGCCCGTGGGCCAGCAACTCGCTGAGCGGGTGCTGGTGCCCTACCCGATCGAGTCGGCTCTCTCCGGCATTCAGCGGCACGAGGACCGGATGTGGTACCGCCGGACTTTCGCCGTACCTGAGCAATGGCAGGTCGGCAGCGGTCAGCGACTGTTGCTGCACTTCGGCGCGGTCGACTATGACTCGAAGGTGTGGGTCAACGGCCACCAGGTGGCGATGCACCGGGGCGGCTACGACGGCTTCAGCGCCGACGTCACCGACGCGCTGCGGCCCGGCGGGCAGCAGGAGTTGATCGTGTGGGCTGAGGACCTGACCGACGCGACCTTCCAGCCGGTGGGCAAGCAGCGCCGGGTCGGCGACCGGGGCATCTTCTACCAGGGCAGCTCCGGCATCTGGCAGACGGTTTGGATGGAGCCCGTGGCAGCCGCGGGTGCGATCGACTCGCTGAATCTAACGCCGGACCTGCACGGCAGTGTCCTGCGGTTGCGGGCGAACGCCACCCCCGGTGCGGAGGGCCTGACCGTCGAGGCGGTGGCATACGACGGACACAAGGCCGTCGCGCGTGTCTCCGGCCCGGTCGGAACCGAGCTGAAGGTGCCAATCAACAAGCCGAAGCTGTGGTCGCCCGACTCGCCCTTCCTGTATGACCTCCGGGTGCGCGTGTTCGATGGCCGCAAGCGGGTCGACGAGGTCGGCTCCTACTTCGGGATGCGGGAGATCGGCAAGGCGAAGGGCGCTGATGGCAAGCTCCGCATGACGTTGAACGGAAAGATCTTGTTCCACATGTCCACCTTGGACCAGGGGTTCTGGCCCGATGGGCTGAACACCGCACCGACGGATGAGGCGTTGCGCTTCGACCTCGAGCAGCACAAGGTGCTCGGCTTCAACACCGTCCGCAAGCACATCAAGGTGGAGCCCAGCCGTTGGTACTACTGGGCCGACCGGCTGGGGCTCATGGTGTGGCAGGACATGCCGGCGATGAAGCCCGGCCGTCCAACGGTGGAGTGGCAGCGGCAATGGGAGTCCGAACTCGGCGAGATGATTCGGGAACACGCCGACCATCCGTCGATCGTCGTGTGGGTGCCGTTCAACGAGGGTTGGGGTGAGTGGGACCGGGGGGCCACCGGTCGCATCGCCGATGCGGTGAAGGAGCAGGACCCCACCCGGCTCGTCAACGCACACAGTGGCGTGAACTGCTGCGACTCGCTAGGTGACTCTGGGCGGGGGGATATCCTCGACCACCACCAGTACCTCGGTCCGGCGTCGCCGGTGCCCACCGCCGATCGCGTGGCGGTCGATGGCGAGCACGGCGGGATGGGGCTTGAGGTCGCCGGTCACATGTGGTTCGACGATGGCGGTGCGTACTGGATGGCCCCGGACTCCGCAACCCTGACCCGACGGTACGTGGAGAACCAGCGCGACTTGCTGCGCCTCGCCAACACCTGCGGTATCTCCGCCGGTGTCTACACTCAGATCACCGACGTCGAGCACGAGGTCAACGGCTTCTTCACCTACGACCGGCGGGTCGAGAAGATGGACTTCGACCAGGTGCGAGCGGTGAACGAGGCGGTCATCCGCTCGGCCGACGGCAGCGGAGCGAATATCCCCTCGCCGCCGCCCGGCACTCCCGGCCTCACCGGAGTCGGCTACTGGCCGCTGAACGAGAACGGCGGCGACACCGCCAACGACGAGGCCGGGAACAACAACGGCAGGCTTGTCAACGGGCCCACCTGGACGGCCGGCAAGAGCGGTTCCGCGGTGCAGGTCAACGGCAGCAACCAGTACATCGACACCGGCAAGACCATCCTGAACACCACCGCCAGCTATTCGGCCGCGGCATGGGTGCGGTTGAACAGCGCGGGCGGCGCCTTCCAGACGGTGGTGAGCCAGGACGGGCCCTCGAACAGCGCCTTCTACCTGCAGTACTCCGGCGCTGACCGACGGTTCGCGATGAGCTTCGCCGGCGTGCGGGCGCTCGCTCCCTCGACACCGGTCGCCGGGCAGTGGTACCACCTTGTCGGTGTCCGGGACGCGGCGACGGGCCAGCTCCGCCTCTACGTCGACGGGCAGCTGGCCGGGCAGGCCGACGCCTGCCTCGGCGACAGTTCCACCGGGCCCCTGGTCATCGGTCGCGGCAGGTTCGGTGGCAATCCCGTCGACTACTTCGGCGGGACGCTCGACCAGGTGCACGTCTACGACCGTGCGCTGAGCGCCGCCGAGGTGAAGGCGCTCTACGATTCGGGGCATTGACGTTCTCTCCGCGCTAAAGGACAAGGCCGTGAAGTTAAGGGCGTTGGGCTTGTGTCAAGGGGCTGGCCCACCATGATGGAGGGTGCTGGAAACGAGGCAGCGGGACTCCGGTAGAACGGCTTGTCGACCAAGACGAGCCATCTACGAGGGAGTCCCGCTGTCGGAGCATTCTGTCATTACCCGGGTGATCACGGTGGCGAAGGGCGTCTACGCGCCGGGCCATCTTGGGGAACTCACCCGGATCGTCCCTTTCGAGATGGTCGACGCCGTGTTGGCCGAGACTGGCCGCACGCAGCGGCGGGTCCGGCTGTTGCCGTCTCGGGTGGTCGTGTATCTGCTGCTGGCGGCCGGGTTGTTCGCCGAGGTGGGTTACCTCGGGGTGTGGGGCAAACTCGTCGCTGGCCTGCACGGGCTGGGGTTGGCCCGCCCGTCGGCGACCGGGTTGTGGCACGCCCGGGTCCGCGTCGGCGTCGCGCCGCTGCGGGCGTTGTTCGATCTACTGCGCGGTTCGGCCGCCGGGATCCGCACGGTCGGGGTGTGGTGGTGCGGCATGGTCGTGACCGCGATCGACGGCACGGTGCTCGACGTGCCCGACTCGCCGGGTAACACCATGCGTCTGGGAAAGAACCGCAGCCAGCACGGCACTGCCGGATACCCGCAGGTCCGTCTGGTGGCCCTGGTCGCCTGCGGCACGCGGGCGGTCATCGACGCGGTGTTCGGGCCCAAGCACGACGGCGAGAGCACCCAGGCGATGCGACTGATGCGCAGCCTGCACGCGCAGATGATCGTGTTGCTGGATCGGGGCTTCGACAGCAACACGTTCCTCACCGCGGTGGCCGCTACCGGCGCTGACTTTCTGGTCCGGTTGAACGGCAACCGTAAGCCCCCGATCCTTGCCCGCCACGGCGACGGCTCATACACCTCGATCATCGCCGGGGTACGGGTCCGGGTGATCGCGTGTGAGATCACCATCTCGACGACCGCCGGCACGCATACCGGTATTTACCGGTTAGCTACCACTCTGCTCGATCACCGCAGGTTCCCGGCGCTCGAGGTCGTCAAGCTGTATCACGAGAGGTGGGAGGTCGAGTCCGCCTATCTGGAGATCAAATCGACGCTGCTCGGCCGTCGGGTTCTGCGCTCGCCCATCCCGACGCTCATCGCCCAGGAGATCTACGCCCTGTTGACCGTCTACCAGGTCTTGCGCATCGCGATCACCGACACGGCAGACGCCACGCACGGCGTCGACCCAGACCGGGCCAGCTTCACCACCGCCGTGCAGGCAGCCCGGGACCTGATCGTGCAGGCCGCGAACGTCATCGCCGAGACCACCATCGACCTCGTCGGGTCCATCGGACGACACCTGCTGGACAACCTGATGCCCACCCGGCGCCTACGGGTCAGCCCCCGCGCGGTGAAACGACCCCTGTCCCGCTACGCCTACAAGAGCCTCGGCGTCGACCGCCGAAGCTATCTCGCCACTCTCAGCATCGACATCATCGCAGGCCAACCCGCCTTGACAGACCACGGCGATCCTTAACTTCACGGTCTTGCGCTAAAGGACGGAGGTTCCCTCCATGCTGCGTGTGGAACACGCGGCGTCCGGGTGGATTACCGCTTCTCGGCGCGCCGCCGGCACGGGCGCCGGTCTTACGTGCGCTCCACGGTCGTTTGAGTTGTCCCAGCGTCCCTGGGCCAACACGTTCATCGCCGCGTTGACGTCCCGGTC
>JAEVHO010000233.1 GCA_016802835.1 Micromonospora sp. ATA32
GACGGGCGCGCCCCGGCGACCGGTCACCGGGCCGGTCGCAAGGCGGGCGCCCTGGTGGTGCTGGTCGGCGGCGACCTGGTGCTGTACGTCGAACGCGGCGGGCGGACCATCCTCTCCTTCACCGACGACTCGGACGCCCTGGCCATGGCGGGGAAGGCGCTCGCCGACGCGGTGCACTCCGGCGCGTTGGGGGCGATGTCGGTGGAGCGGGCCGACGGCGAGGCGGTGCACTCCTCGCCGCTGCGCGACGCGCTCACCGCCGCCGGCTTCCGGGCCACCCCGCGCGGGCTGCGACTGCGCGGCTGATCCGAAAACGCGCCTGCCGCACGGCCAGCCGGTACCGGCGTGCCGACCGGATCCACGGCAGGCGGCAGCATCGGATCGTCGAAACCCGCCGGTGCGCGGGACAGCACGGCGCCGCGCCCCCGGAAAGCCCGGGGGCGCGGCAGAGGTGAGCCGATCGTCAGCTTCTCGGGATCAATTGACCCACCAGCCCGTGCTGCTCGTCGTCCGGCCCGGAACTGAACCAGAGCGTTCCCTCGCCGCCCGTCGTCTCGGTGCCCGGCAACAACGCCCACAGACCGTCGATGGTGATCGGGTCACCTTCCTCGTCACGCAACTGGCCCTCGAACTCGTCGCGGTCGAAGACGTTGATCCGGCCGTCGCCGAAGTTGCCGACCAGCAGGTCGCCGGCGAATTTGCCGAAGCTCTCCGGCGCGATGGCCAGACCCCAGGGCGCGTTGAGGGTCCCCTCGCTGGCGACCCGTCGGACGTGCAGGCCGAAGTCGGTGAAGAGGTCGACGAAGCCGAGCCCTTCACCGTGCACGTCGTCCTCAGCCGCGTCGTCCTGCTTCGCGTAGGTGACGTAGATCCGCTCACCGACCGTCAACACGTTGAACGGTGCGAACCCCTCGGGCAGATCCTTGTCCCGGAAGAAGAAGTCCGGCAGGTCCACCTTGTCGAAGTTCTCATCGAACACGTCGATGCGGGCGTGATGGAAGTCGGTGGCGAGCAGGAAGTTGCCGAAGTGGGTCTTCAGCAGCGCGAGGCCCTTGTAGATCGCCCGGTTCTCGTGGGCGACGACTACCCCGTCGGTCCCCGCGTTCGGGTTCCACGCGATGACGTCACCGTTCTCGTTGACGAAGATGAACCGGGCCGGCTCATCGCCACCCGCCCCCGGTACGTCGAAGCCGTCCGTGTCGTTGAAGACCGCACCGGTCGGCCCACCGGGAACATTGACGGTGAGATCCGCCTTCTCGACGGGCTCGCCGTCCACGCCTCCGGTGTAGACGGTGGCCGTGTTGGTGCCGTTGTTGGCCACCCACAGCGGCGTCTTCGGCCCCAGGGCCAGACCCCACGAGTTGACCGCGTCCGGGTCGACGACCGCCGGTCTTCGTGACTCCTGGTCCGACACCTGGTTGATGATCTCGAACCGAGGAGCCCTGTGCTCCTCGTGGCCTCCGTCGTCGGCCATTGCCGGACTGCCTGTGACGGTAACCGCCGCCACCGCCCCGATTGTCAGCAGCCGCGCGATCTTGGTCGCCATCTGTACTCCCTTCCATCGACTGACAGGAAAGCCTGCGTCCGCCGACGAGAGCCGGGCAGCCGTTGCGGGCGCAGGCAGGGGGCGCCAGGTGGCTCGGAGGATCGGATCTGAACCTTCGCCGTCCCGAGTCGGTTGGGCGCCCGTGGCTGGAACCCTTCCATGACGACCACGACGTGGATGCACGTTTGATGAATTAGTGTCATGTTTCTACCCGTTAGTGGTGACCTAGCCGCCACGGGCTCTATGGGCTTGGACTCGACCCATGGCAGCCCACGGCGTACCAGCGGCGTTAGCCTGCCGAGATGGCCAGTTACGCCCGGATCTCGCTGACCACCGACTACGGTCTCGCTGACGGCTTCGTGGCCGCGTGCCACGGGGTGATCGCCCGGATCGCGCCGGCGGTACGGGTGATCGACCTGACCCACCTGGTGCCGCCGGCCGACGTACGTCGCGGCGCGGCGGTGCTCGCCCAGACCGTGCCATACCTGCCGACCGGCGTGCACGTCGCCGTGGTGGACCCGGGGGTGGGCACGACCCGGCGCGGGGTCGGCCTCGCCGCCCCGGGTGGGCTGCTGGTCGGGCCGGACAACGGGCTGCTGCTGGACGCGGCGGAGGCGCTGGGGGGGATCACGGCCGCCGTCGAGCTGACCGCCGCCGGCTGGCTGGCGCCGGAGGTGTCCCGCACCTTCCACGGCCGGGACGTCTTCGCCCCGGTCGCCGCCCGGCTCGCGCGGGGCGCGCGGCTGGCCGAGGCCGGCCCGGCGGTGGACCCGGCCACGCTGGTCCGACTGCCGGCGCCGGTGGTCCGCCCGGACGCCGACGGGTTCACCGCCGAGGTGCTGACCGTCGACCACTTCGGCAACGTCCAACTCGCCGCCGGACCGCCCTGTTGGCGCCCCTGCCGCGCACGGTCCGGGTGACCCTGGGCACGTCGCCAGCGATCGGGCGGGGCACGGACGGGCACGATGCGGTGCACGGACGGACGTTCGGCCACGCACCGCACAGGGGCCTTGTCGTGTACGTCGACTCCGCCGGCCGGGTGGCGGTCGCGGTGAACGGTGGCCGGGCGGCGGACCTGCTCGACGCCGCACCGGGTGATCTCGTGTCGATCACCGCCGCGGGTGCCGGCTGACCGCCCGAAGTGGAGGTCTCCCGCACTGCTGCGGGCGCGCGGGTTGTGAAATGCTTTCCGGGTGGGTGATCACGAGGTTCCCGTGGCCTGTCCCTGCTGCGCCTCCCGGACCGGTGGTGGCACCTGCCCGGTCTGCTTCTGGACCGACGACGGCCAGACCGACGCCGACGCCGACGCGGTGCGCGGCGGCCCGAATGGCGACCTGAGCCTCTCGCACGCCCGCCTCAACTTCGCCGTCTACGGCGCCAGCCACCCGCGCTACCGGGACATGGTCCGCTCGCCCCGGCCCGACGAGCGCCCCTGACCCGGTACGGACCGGCGAGGGTCTGATACCTGGCATTCTCCTCAAACCACCCCTGATGCCGCCGTGTCGGTAGATCCATAGGAACCTGGGTACAAATAGCGACACATGCGAATTCAGCTCGGACGAGGGAGGATGGCGGGGTGCCCGAAGGTGACACCGTCTGGAACACCGCCCGCGTCCTGCACCGCGCCCTGGCCGGAGCGACGCTCACCGGCTCCGACTTCCGCGTGCCGCAGCTCGCGGGGACCGACCTGACCGGCTGGACCGTGCGCGAGTCCGCCAGCCGGGGCAAACACCTGCTGCTCCGGCTCACCGCCCCCGCCGCCACACCGGGCGGACCGGGCGACGCCGGCGCCGCCACCGCCGCCATCCCGAGCGGGGCGGGCGCGAGCTGGACGCTCCACTCCCACCTGCGGATGGACGGTGCCTGGCGGGCGTACGGGCCGGGTGAGCGCTGGACGGCCCGGCCGGCGCATCTGATCCGGGTGGTGCTGCGCAGCCCCGGCGCGGTGGCCGTCGGTTACCACCTGCACGAGCTGGCCCTGGTGCCGACCGCCGAGGAGGACTCCCTCGTCGGTCACCTCGGCCCCGACCTGCTCGGCCCGGACTGGGACCCGGCCGAGGCTGTCCGCCGGCTCGCCGCGCAGCCGGACGCCACCATCGCCGAGGCGCTGCTGGACCAGCGCAACCTGGCCGGCGTCGGCAACCTCTACACGTGCGAGGTGCTCTTCCTGCGCGGCATCTCGCCCTGGACGCCGGTCGGCGCGGTGCCCGACCTGGCCGGCACGGTCACCCTTGCCCAGAAGCTGCTGGCGGCGAACCGGGGCCGCTGGACCCAGAGCACCACCGGGTCGCTGCACCGGGGCCAGACCAGCTACGTCTACGGCCGGCGGGCGCAACCGTGCCGGCGCTGCGGCACCGCGATCCGCAAGGAGGAGCTGGGCGAACGGGTCACCTACTGGTGCCCGGTCTGCCAGCCGGAACGACCCGCGCCGGCACCGACCGCGCCCTGAGCCGGGTTTCCGACGCCGCCCCTCCGACCAGCCAGGACGCCCCCCAGATACGGACGATTGGGTACTTCCCTACCGGCTCCCGACGTCGCATGCTGCGGTTGAGTGCTCACCGATCGTCTACAGCGCGACCACCTGCCACGCGGGGTGGCGGATGGTCGCGCCCCGACCCTGGGGAGAGCCATGGCCCTGTTCCGCAGACTGCGGTCGAGCTGGACGGACCGCGCGGTCCGTACCGGCGCCGACCATGGACCGACCGTGCCGACGGCCCGGACCGCCGAGGAGATCGCCCCTGCCCCGACCAGCCTGGACCCGGCCGCCGTCCCGCGCTGCTTCGGCCCGGTTGCCAACTTCGCCTGCAGTCCGCTGCCGGTGCTCGACCCCGACGGACGGGTGGTTCCCGGTACCGGCCTGCGCAAGTTCGTCGACGCGCTGCCCGGCCCGGGCCCGCTGGGCCGCAACGAACTCGGCGCCCACCTGCCGGTGGCGGTTCCCGACACCATCAGCTACCCGGGCTGCGACTACTACGAGATCGGGTTGCAGGAGTACGCCCAGCGGCTGCACCGGGACCTGCCGGCGACCCGGCTGCGCGGCTACCGCCAGCTCAACCTGGGCACCGACGCGTCCGGGCACAACACCGTCGTACCGCCGGAGCGGCCGTACCACCTCGGGCCGTTGATCACGGCGCGGCGCGGCCGGCCGGTCCGGATCAAGTTCATCAACCAGCTCCCCACCGGCCGGGCCGGTGAGCTGTTCCTGCCGGTGGATTCCAGCGTGGACGGGGCCGGGACCGGGCCGCTCGACGGGCCGGCGCCGTACCCGCAGAACCGGGCGGTGCCGCACCTGATGGGCGCGCAGACCGGGTGGATCAGCGCCGGCAACCCGTGGCAGTGGGTCACCCCGGCGGGCGAGATCACCCCGTACCCCACCGGGGCCGGCCTGACCCACGTCCCGGACATGCCGCACCCCGGTGCGGGGGCGACCACGCTCTACTATCCGAACGAGCAGAGCGGCCGGCTGATGTGGCTGCACGACAACACCCTCGGCCTGTCCCGGCTCACCGTCTACTCCGGACAGCTCGCGCTCTACCTGCTCGTCGACCCGGCCGAGGAGCAACTGATAGCCGACGGCGTGCTGCCCGCCGAGCAGCTGCCACTGGTCGTCCAGGACAAGACGTTCGTGCCGGACGACGCCCAGCTCGCCGCCCAGGACCCGACCTGGGACCGGGACCGGTGGGGCGCCAAGGGCAACCTCTGGCACCCGCACGTCTACCAGCCACGGCAGAACCCGTACCGGGCCTCCGGCGGCAACCCGACCGGCCGCTGGGACTACGGACCCTGGTCGCACACGGCGCATGCCGGCAGCGCGGCACCCCCGGCCGCCGGCCCGGTGCCCAACCCGCACCACGACCCGGTGACCGCGCCGGACGAACCGCCGCTGGCGCCGGGCGTCCCGCACCCGTCGGCGGTGCCCGAGGCGTTCGGCGACACCCCGCTGGTCAACGGCGCCGCCTATCCGTACCTGACGGTGCAGCCGAGGGCGTACCGGTTGCGGATCCTGAACGCCTGCGCGGACCGCAGCCTCAACCTCGGGCTCTACCGGGCCCGCTCGGACGGGCCGATGTGGGCGGCTGACGGCGGACTCGCCGACCCGGACGCCGGCGAGGTGCCGATGGTCGACGCGGTCCGCGCCCCCGGACCGGCCCGCGCACTGGCCCACCGACGGCCGGGAGGGCGGCGTGCCGGACCCGGCGGCGGTCGGTCCGTCGATGATCCAGATCGGCAACGAGGCCGGCCTGCTGCCGACCCCGGCGGTGCTGGTCAGCCGGCCGGTGAGCTACCGGTACGACCGCCAGGACCCGACCGTGCTCAACGTCGACGGGCACGCCCTGCTGCTCGCCCCCGCCGAGCGGGCCGACGTGGTGGTGGACTTCTCGACCGTGCCGCCGGGCGGCACGCTGATCCTCTACAACGACTGCCCGGCCCCGCTGCCCCGCTTCGACCCCCGCTACGACCTGCACACCGGCACGCCGGACCGCACCGGCGAGGGTGGCGGCCCCGGCACCCGGCCCGGGTACGGCCCGAACACCCGTACGCTGCTGCAGATCCGGGTGGCCGGCACCCCGGCCGAACCGTACGACCTGGCCCGGCTGACCGACCGGCTGGCGGCGGCGTACGCGGCCAGCCAGCGCCCGCCGATCGTGCCCCAGCCGGCGTACGACCGGGCCTTCGGCACCCGGACCGCGCGGGAGACGCTGGTGCCGGTGCACGCGACCTCGGTCACCTTCACCCCCGCCGGGGCCGGCGCTCCGGTCACCCTGCCCCTGGCGGTGAAGGCCGTCGACCAGATCTTCGAGCCGGAGCACGGCCGCTCGACCGGCCGGCTCGGCGTCGGGCACCCGCACGCGGGGCCGCTCGGCCCGGCCACCCTGCCGCTCGGCCCGGCCGACCCGGCGACCGAGATCATCCTCGCGGCCGACCCGACGGTCCCGGTCGGCGCCCCGGCGGACGGCACCCAGCTCTGGCGGATCAGCGGCCACGGGCGGCAGACCCAGCCGGTGCACCTGGCCGGCTGCGACGTGCAGGTGGTCAACCGGGTGGGCTGGGACGGCGCGGTACGCCCTCCGGAGCCCAACGAGCTGGGCTGGAAGGAGACCGTCCGGGTGAACCCCCGGGAGGACGTCATCGTGGCGCTGCGCCCGGTCCCGCCCACCCTGCCCTTCAAGATCAGCGACAGCGTACGGCTGCTCGACCCGATCCGGCCGCGCACCCGGACCGGCGCCACCCCGCTCAGCCCGGTCGACGGGCGACCGGCCGTGGTGGTCAACCAGGCTGGTCAACCTGGGCTGGGAGTACCGCTGGCACAGCCAGCTGGGCGGCCACCGGGACCAGGGAATGAGCCGCCCGCTGGTGCTGCGGGTCTCCCCCAGGGCGCCCACCGGGCTGACCGCCACCCCGGCCCCGGGCTCGGCCACCGCCGTGCCGGCGATCACGCTGGCCTGGACGGGCAACGGCAGCCGCCCGCCGGCCACCAGCCACCTGCTCGAGCGGGCCACCAACGCCACCTTCACCGAGGGCATCACCCGGATCACCGTGGCGGCCACCGCCACCCGGTACACCGACGCCACCGTCACCCCCCGGCCTGACCTACCACTACCGGATCCGCGCGGAGAACGCGGTGAGCTGCTCGTCCTGGTCCAACAGCGTCCCGGCCTGCGTGCAGCTCCCCCCGCCGGCCGCGCTGGCCGCGAGCATCCCACCGGCCGCGCCGCTGCGGATCGCGTTGCGCTGGAGCAACCACTCCTTCGCCACCGGGATCGACGTGCAGCGGGCGACCAACCCGACCTTCACCAGTGGGCCGGGCACCACCGCGATCGGGGTCGGCGACAACCACCTCGACCCGGCGGTGGCCGCCGACACCACGTACTACTACCGGGTCCGGACCACCTATCTGGGCGCGTCCTCGCCGTGGTCGACGGTCGCCACCGTCATCACCCCGCCGACCCCGGGAATGCCGACCGCGGTGAGCGCGACCGCCACCGCACCGGCACCGGACACGGCGACGGTGATCCTCAGCTGGACGGCCAGCACCCCGCCCGGGCCGGGTGCCGGGTTCATCGTGCAGCGGGGCACCGAGCCGACGTTCACCCGGGAGGTCGCCACCTTCACGGTCACCGGGCGCGGGTTCACCAACACCGGGCTGGCCCGGGGCGTCACCTACCTCTACCGGATCCGGTCGTACAACGTGGTCGGCGCTTCGCCGTTCACCGGTCCGGTCCCGGTCACCACCCCGCCGTGACCCGCGGTCAGCGGGTGGGGCGCGCAAACGGGTCGCCGCCGGAGGTCAGCGGGTGGGGGCGCGCAGCGGGTCGCCGACGGCACGCAGCTCGGCCAGCGCCGACGCGACGCCGTGCAGCAGGTCGGTCGCCTCGGTCAGCCGGGAGGCGGCGGGGTGCTCGGTGCTGGGCCGGGCGTCCTCGGCGACATAGCCGGCCGCCGCGACGACCAGCCGCTCGTACGCGGCCACGCCGCTCTCCAACTGCTCGGAGAGGGTGCGGTGGGCGTCGGCCAGCGGGGGCCTGCCCTCGGCCGGGGCGAGCCGCATCGCCCGCTCCACGTTCACCACCCGGCCGGCCAGGTCGCGCAGCGAGCGATCCGCGGCGCGCCTCCAGCACCGCCGGTTCGGCCAGGCCGGTCAGCCGGCCGGTCATCCCGGCCAGGGTCAGCGCGGCCCGGTCCAGCCGGCCCACGGCTCGGCCGCGCTGGTGCCGCGCATCGTCATCCGGGACCGGACCCGGCGCACCTCGGCGAGCACGCCGGGGCCGACGGGCAGCCGTTCCACGGCGGCGACCAGCCGGGCCCGGGACCGGGCGGCGGCCTCCGCCGGGTCGAGCGCCAGGGGCGCCGGTCGCGCGGCGAGCGCGCGCAGGTCGACCCAGCGCCAGGCGG
>JAEVHO010000234.1 GCA_016802835.1 Micromonospora sp. ATA32
GTGGTGGTCGGTGGCGTGGTGGTCGGTGGGGTGCCGCCGAACGTCACGTCGGAGCAGGTGTAGAAGGCCTCCGGGCTGTCCGAGCGCTGCCAGATCGAGTAGACCAGGTGCCGTCCGGTGCGCTGCGGCAGCCGGGCGGTCATCCGGTACGCCCCGTCGGTGAGCGCCGGGTCGGTGGCCGTGTGGAACAGTTCGAGATCCGCCCAGCGCAGCGGCTGGGCCGGGTTGTAGCCGGGACGGGTGAGGTACAGCTCGAAGGTGCCCCGGTGCGGCGCGGTGGCCCGGTAGGCGAACGTCCAGGTCCCGCCGGAGGGCAGGGCGGTGGCCGGCCAGTCCGCCCGGGCCAGGTCGAAGCCGCGGTACTTGTCGCGGTTGGCGCTGCACAGGTGGCCGTCCGGGATGAGGGTCCCGTGCCGGCCGGCCGCGTCCGCGATGTTGATCTCGTTCCAGTCGTACAGCGCCTGGGTGCCGCCGGTGGCCACGGCCGCCTGGCAGGCGGCCGAGTCCGGCGACTCCGGCCCCTCCAGGAAGCAGGCGTACGCCCGGCTGACCGGCGACTGCATCGAGCCGTGCGCGCCGGCCTGACCGACCAGCGCCAGGCAGAGCAGGGCCGGTGCGCCGCCGATCGCGGCGACGGTGAGTGCCCTACGTCGTCGACCCATCAGGTCCTCCTTATCGTAAGGAAAGTTAACTGAAAGTTTCCGGCACGACAGCCTCGACATGCAAGTACGTCGATGTGACAGACTCGTCGCTCGGCATGTCTCGATGTCGCGGCCGATGGGAGGCACCGATGGGCCTGACGCACCGCAGGGTGACGAGCGCCGCAGTGGCGCTCGCGGTCCTGCCGCTGACCCTGCTCGGCTGCGGGATCGGCGGCGACGACGCGAAGTCCGCGGAGCAGCCCCAGCGGGCGCCGGCGGAGGAGGCGGCGACCAGGTCCCGCGAGCGGGTGCAGGCCTACCTCGACGCGATGACCGCCAAGGACGTCGACGCGGGCCGCAGCCAGCTCTGCGCGCCCACCCAGGGCAGCTTCGACGCGGCGGCCACCGGCCCGAACGGCGACTTCGCCGACCACTTCACCGTGGCCCAGGCGGCCATCACCGACGTCCGCCCCGGGCCGCGCGGGCAGGAGGTCAGCACCTCGGTCACCGTCGCCGTCGGCGCCCGGAAGATCGCCAAGCCGCTGCTGTTCACGGTCACCCGCAGCGGCGCCGACTGGTGCATCTCGGGCGAGGCCCCGGGCGGGCAGACCCCGGAGCCGTCGGTCACCCCCTGACCGGACACCGGAGCCCGAACCGTCGTACACCCCGGCGTTGCTGCTGCGCCGGCGTGGCGGAACCGGGTGCTGACCTGGACCGATGTCGCCGCCCCGCGGTGATCTCCCATCTGCCGGAACCGTCCCCCTCGGCGGCAGGTCGCACCGGCGGTCGCCGTACGCTTTCTGTCATGCGCGATGAGTGGCACCAGTTGAGCTACCCCGCGGTGGGCAGCACGGGCCTGCAGACCAGCCGGCCGACCGTCGACTCCGCCGAGGACGCGGCCCTCGGCCTGGACCGCTGGCGGGACCTGCCCCGCGCGCAGACCCCGCCCTGGCCGGACCCGGCCGTGGTCGGCGAGGTCTGCAAGGTGCTCGACACCGTCCCGTCGGTCGTCGCGCCGTACGAGGTCGACCAGCTCCGGCAGCGCCTGGCGCTGGTCTGCGAGGGCAAGGCGTTCCTGCTCCAGGGCGGGGACTGTGCGGAGACCTTCGCCGACAACACCGAGAGCCACCTGCTGGCCAACGCGCGCACCCTGCTGCAGATGGCGATCGTGCTGACGTACGGCGCGTCGCTGCCGGTGGTCAAGGTCGCCCGGGTCGCCGGGCAGTACACCAAGCCCCGTTCGTTGCCGACCGACGCACGCGGCCTCCCGGCCTACCGTGGTGACCTGATCAACTCGCTGGAGGCGACGCCGGAGGCGCGGGTCGCCGACCCGCAGCGCATGATCCGGGCGTACGCCAACTCGGCGGCGGCGATGAACATGCTCCGGGCGTACCTCGCCGGCGGGCTGGCCGACCTGCACGCGGTGCACGACTGGAACAAGGGCTTCGTCAAGAACTCCGCGGCCGGCGAGCGCTACGAGGCGATCGCCCGGGAGATCGACCGGGCGCTGGCCTTCATCCGGGCCTGCGGGATGACCGACGAAGAGGCGCTGCGGACCGTCACCCTCTACTGCTCCCACGAGGCCCTGGCGCTGGAGTACGACCGGGCGTTGACCCGGGTCTCCGACCGCCGGGCGTACGGGCTCTCCGGGCACTTCCTCTGGATCGGCGAGCGGACCCGGCAGATCGACGGGGCCCACATCGACTTCACCTCCCGGATCGCCAACCCGATCGGCGTCAAGCTCGGCCCGACCACCACCCCCGACGAGGCGATCGAGCTCTGCGAGAAGCTCAACCCGGACAACGTCCCCGGCCGGCTCACCCTGATCAGCCGGATGGGCAACCACCGGGTCCGCGACGCCCTGCCGCCGATCGTCGCCAAGGTCACCGCGGCCGGCGCCAAGGTGGTCTGGCAGTGCGACCCGATGCACGGCAACACGCACGAGTCGTCCAACGGCTACAAGACCCGGCACTTCGACCGGATCGTCGACGAGGTGCTCGGCTATTTCGAGGTGCACCGCGGCCTGGAGACCCACCCCGGCGGCCTGCACGTCGAGCTGACCGGCGAGGACGTCACCGAGTGCCTCGGCGGCGCCCAGGGCATCGAGGACCTCGACCTGCCCGACCGGTACGAAACCGCCTGCGACCCGCGACTGAACACCCAGCAGTCGTTGGAGCTCGCCTTCCTGGTAGCGGAGATGCTTCGTGGCTGAATTTCCTGCGAGCGCGAGGAGTGAGCTTGCGAGCCCCGCAGTCGCGAGCGAAGACATGATCGATCTCCGTTCGGACACCGTCACCCGGCCCACCGCCGGGATGCGCGCGGCGATGGCCACCGCCGAGGTGGGCGACGACGTGTACGGCGAGGACCCGACCGCAATCGAGCTGGAGGCCGAGGTGGCCGCCCTGTTCGGGCACGAAGCGGCGCTGTTCGCCCCGACCGGCTCGATGGCCAACCAGATCGCCCTGCAGCTCGTCGTGCCAGCCGGCGAGGAGCTGCTCTGCGACGCCGACGCGCACGTGGTGACGTACGAGATCGGCGCCGCGGCGGCGTACGGCGGCATCTCCTCGCGCACCTGGCCGGCGGTCGGTGCGGAGCTCGACCCCGACGTGGTCGCCGCCATGATCCGCCCCGACGGCTATTTCGCGGTGCCGACCCGGGCCATCGCCGTGGAGCAGACGCACAACCGGGGTGGCGGCGGGGTGATCCCGCTGGGCACCCTGCGTGAGCTGCGCCGGGTCGCCGACGACGCGGGGTTGGCGCTGCACTGCGACGGCGCCCGGATCTGGCACGCGCACGTCGCCGACGGTGTGCCGCTGGCCGACTACGGCGCGCTCTTCGACACCATGTCAGTCTGCCTCTCCAAGGGCCTCGGCGCCCCGGTCGGCTCGCTCGTGGTCGGCAGTGCCGACAAGATCGAACGGGCCCGCTGGATCCGCAAGCGGATGGGCGGCGGGATGCGCCAGGTCGGTGTGCTCGCCGCCGCCGGCCGGTACGCGCTGCGGCACCACGTCGACCGGCTCGCCGAGGACCACGTCAGGGCGGCCCGGCTCGCCGAGGCGGTCGCGCCGTTCGGGGTGCTCGCCACGCCGGTGCGGACGAACCTGGTCCCGCTGGACCTGACCAAGCACCCGCTCGACGCGAAGGCCCTGGCCGCCGCCGCCCGGGCCGAGGGCGTGCTGATCTCGGTGCTCGGCCCGCGCACCGCCCGGCTGGTCACCCACATGGACGTCGACGACGGCGGGGTCGATCGGGCCGCCGAGGTCCTCGCCCGTATCCTCCGAGCCTGACCGCCCGCTCCGCCGCACCTGGCCGAGTCCGGCCCGGCCTCCGGCCCTGCCGGACCGGCTGGGGTGGGGGGTCAGGGGCGGAGGCGCTTGAGGGTGGCGATGTCGGCGGCGTGGCCCACGTGCTTCTCCGTCGGGGTCTCCACCACGATCGGGATGCCGGCGGTGGCCGGGTGCGCCATCAGCTCGGCGAACGCCGGCTCGCCGATGGCGCCCTTGCCGATCGACTCGTGCCGGTCCCGGGTGGAGCCGCACAGGTCCTTCGAATCGTTCGCGTGCACCAGCCGCAGCCGGTCCGCCCCGACGGTGGCCACCAGGCTGTCCAGCGTCGCCGTCATGCCGCCCTCGGCGGCCAGGTCGTGCCCGGCCGCCCAGGCGTGGCAGGTGTCGAAACAGACCCCGAGCCAGGGATGCCGCTCGACCGCGTCGAGGTAGGGGGCGAGCTGCTCCACCCGCGAGGCGAGCGACCGGCCGCCACCGGCGCTCGGCTCGACCAGCAGCATCGGCCCGCCCGCCGCCGCGGCCTCGTCCAGCAGCGGCAGCAGGGCCTCGCGTACCTGCCGCAGGGCCGCCTCGGCGTGCCCGGCGTCCACCGCGCTGCCGGCGTGGAACACCACCCCCCGGGCGCCGATCGCGCTGCCCCCGACGCAGCGCGTGCGCCAGGGTCTCCGCCGACCGCTGCACCGTGGCCGGGGTGGGGGAGCCCAGGTTCACCAGCAGCGACGCGTGGATGAACACCGGGACGCCGCGCTCGCCGCAGCCGTCCCGGAACAGCACGTCCTGGGCCGGGTCACCCGCCGGCAGCGCCCAGCCCCGCGAGTTGGAGACGTAGACCTGCACCACCTCGGAGCCGGCCGCGTCGAGGTACGGCAGCGCGGCCTTCGCCAGCCCACCCGAGGTGGGGGTGTGCGAGCCGACCGGCCGGTGCGTCGGGTGCGTGTCGGCGATCATCTCAGAGACATCCGATGGTGACCGCGGTGCCCGGCGGCACCTGCGAGTTCTCGCCCGGGGCCTGGAACCGGACGATCCCGTTGGGGTTGAACTGGATCGCGACCGGGAAGCCCTGACTCTCCAGCACCTGCTTGGCCTGCGGGCAGGGCAGGTCGACGACCCGGGGGACGACCACCTGGGCCGGACCCTTGCTGAGCTCCAGCTTGACCTGGGTGCCCTTCTCGACGCCGCTGCCGTCGGCCGGGCTCTGGCTGAGGATCTCGTCCTTCGGCTTGTCGGAGTCCTTGTACGTCTCCACCGGCACCAGGCCGAGCTGCGCCAGCGTGGCCCGGGCCTCGTTGACGTTCTTGCCGACCAGGTTCGGTACGGTGATCGGCGCCCGGCCCTTGCTCAGGATGAGGGTGACCTTCGCGCCCGGCTTGACCTCGGCGCCGACCTTCGGATCGGTGTCCACCACCACGCCGGCCGGCAGGTTGTCGTCGTACCGGGTGGGGCCCTTGACCACCGTCAGCTTGGCGCTGACCAGGTCCGCCTCGGCCAGCTCGAACTCCTTGCCCACCACGTCCGGCACCGGGAACCGCTCCGGGCCCAACGAGAGCGTGAGCGTGATCATGCCCCCCTTGACGATCCGGGCGGCGGAGACCGGGTTCTGCAGCAGCACGCGGTCCTTCGGGACCGTCTCGTCGTACCGGGGGTCGGTGTAGGCGAGCGTGAAGCCCGCCCGGTCGGCCTGCGCCTGGGCGTCGGCCCTGCTCAGGCTCACCAGCTGGGGCGCCACCGTGTAGCGGCCCACCCCGAACCACCAGCCGGTCAGCGCGGCGACCAGACCGAGCACCACCACCGCGGCGCCACCCCGCGTCGGCCCCGGGGGTCGCCCAGCACCCGGGTACGCAGCGCGGTCAGCCGGGCCCACAGGTCCCCGCCCTCCGGCGCGGCCCGGCGGCGGTGCGGCCGCTGCTCCTCGGGCAGCCGGGCCCAGGCGGGCCGCTCGACCGGCTGGAGCGCGGCCACCACCATGGTCGGCTGGGCCAACGAGGAGGTCTCGTCGCGACCCGACGCAGCACGGCGGTGTGGGCGTTCGGGTCGCCCAGATCGTCCCGGGCCACCTGCACCTCGGCCAGCAGTGCCCCGGCGTCGGTCGGGCGGGCGCCCGGGTCGCGTCGGGTGGCCCGGCAGACCAGGTCGTCCAGCACCTTCGGCAGGCCGGGCACCAGGGTCGACGGCGCTGGCACGTCCCGGTCGACGTGCTGCCAGGCGACGTCCACCGGGCGGTCCCCGTCGTACGGCACCCGGCCGGTCAGCATCTCGAACAGCACGATGCCGGCCGAGTAGACGTCGGTCCGCGGGTCGGCGCGCCCGTCGGTGACCAGCTCCGGAGCCACGTACGCCACGGTGGCCATCAGCTGGTTGCCGTTCTCGTCCTCGGCGCTCGCCTCGACCGCCCGGGCCAGCCCGAAGTCGGCCACCTTGACGACGCTGTCCACCAGGTTCGCCACGCCGCCGGTCGGCGCCTCGGCGACCAGCACGTTCTCCGGCTTGACGTCCCGGTGCACCAGCCCGGCCCGGTGCGCGGCGGCGATCGCGGCGAGCATCTGCTCGGCGATGGCCAGCGCCTCGTCCGGCTTGAGTCGGCGCCGCTCGGCGAGCACGTCGCGCAGGGTGCGGCCGCGGACGTACTCCATCACCAGGTATGGCAGGCCGCCGTGGGTGCCCTGGTCGTAGACCGCACCACGTTCGGGTGGGTCAACCGGGCGATGGTCTTCGCCTCGTCGGTGAACCGCTCCACGAAACCGGCCAGCCGGGTCCGGGCCTCGGGCGCCTGGGTCGGATGAATGATCTTGACCGCCACGGTGCGCTCGAGGCGCTCGTCGGTGGCGGTGTACACGGTCGCCATTCCGCCACGGGCCACGCGACCGCGGATGCGGTAGCGCCCGTCGAGCAGCGAGCCCAGCAACGTGTCGGCGACCTGTGTGTCCATCGGCAGGGAGTCTATGTGTCCGTAGGGTGAAGGTTGAACAGGATGCTACAGCCGGCACCGGCCGAGCTGGGCCCCGCCGCTCGTACGCAGGTCACCAGGGGTGCCGTTCGCGGTCGGTGGGGGCGACATGGCAGGGTGATCGGGTGACCGATTCCGTACCCGCCGACCAGGCTGCCCCGGGCCCCGAACTCGCCGGACCCACCGATCCGGCCGGCTGGCTGACCCTGCCGGACGTCGCCGAGCGCCTCGACCTGCGGATCACCAAGGTGCACCAGATGATCCGGGACCGCGAGCTGCTCGCCGTCCGTCGGGACGCGTCCGCCGGGTCCCGGCCGACCTGGTGGCCAACCAGACCGTGCTCAAGCACCTGCCCGGCGTGCTCAACGTGCTCGCCGACGCCGGCTACGACGACGAGGCCGCGCTGCGCTGGCTCTACGAGCCGGACGACACGCTGCCCGGCACCCCGGCCGTCGCGCTCGGCGGCGACCTGGCCCGCGAGGTCAAGCGCCGCGCCCAGGCCCTCGGCTTCTGACCCGCCGGGCTCCGCGCCACGGCCGGACGGGTCGGCGCCCCGGCGGGTCAGTCGGCCGGCGGGTGGCGGCGATGGCGAGGTCGACCAGCGCCTGGCGGGCCTCGGTGTCCAGGTCGACCGTGCTCAGCGCGGCCAGCGCGGTGTCGGTCAGCGTGACGATCCGCTGCTCGGTACGGGCCAGTGCCCCGCTCGTGCTGATCAGCTCCCGCAGCCGCGCCACCCCGGCCTCGTCCAGTGCCGGGTCACCGAGCCGGCCGAGCAGCAGCTCACGCCCCGCCTCGTCGGCCGCCTCCACGGCCGCCGCCACGAGGTAGGTCCGCTTCCCCTCACGCAGGTCGTCGCCGGCCGGCTTACCGGTCTGCGCCGGGTCGCCGAAGACCCCCAGCACGTCGTCGCGGAGCTGGAACGCCTCGCCGAGCGGCAGCCCGTACGCCGAATACGAGGTGCGGACGTCCGCTGACGCGTCGGCCAGCGCGGCGCCGAGCAGCAGGGGGCGCTCGACCGTGTACTTCGCCGACTTGTACCGGGCGACCTTGCCGGCCCGCTCCAGCGAGGTGTCGCCGGTGGCCTGGGTGAGCACGTCGAGGTACTGCCCGACGGTGACCTCGGAGCGCATCTCGTCGAAGACCGGACGGGCCCGGGCCACGATCCGCGGCTCCAGCCCCGCCGAGTGCAGCAGCTGGTCCGACCAGACCAGGCACAGGTCGCCGAGCAGGATGCCGCCGCGTCGCCGAAGCCGTCGGCGTCCCCGCCCCAGCTGGCGGCGCGGTGCCGGGCGGCGAACCGCCGGTGCACCGCCGGCTCGCCGCGCCGGGTGTCGGAGCGGTCCATCAGATCGTCGTGGATCAGGGCGCTGGCCTGCACGAACTCCAGCGCGGCCAGGGTGGTCACCACCTGGTCCGAGTCGACGCCGCCGGCCCCCCGGAACCCCCAGTACGCGAAGGCCGGCCGCAGCCGCTTGCCGCCGCCCAGCACGAACGCCTCGATCGCCTCGGCCACCGGCACC
>JAEVHO010000235.1 GCA_016802835.1 Micromonospora sp. ATA32
GTGTTGGCGAGGGCGCGGGTCAGGGCCCAGGCGCCGGCGCCGGCGATGACGGTGGCGCTGACGACGGTCAGCAGCGCGTACGGGATCCGGTAGCTGGTCGAGGTCGTAGGTCTTGTTCCAGTAGTACGAAGTCGAACAGCGCGGCGCCCACGCCGGTCAGCGCCCCGGCGAGCATGATCAACGAGGCGTGCACGCGTGGGTGGGTCAGATGGGGGCGCGGTCGCGGGCGGCGGGGAAACGGTCGAGGACGCCGGTGTTGGCGAGGGCGCGGGTCAGGGCCCAGGCGCCGGCGCCGGCGATGACGGTGGCGCTGACGACGGTCAGCAGCGCGTACGGGATCCGGTAGCTGGTCAGGTCGTAGGTCTTGTTCCAGTAGACGAAGTCGAACAGCGCGGCGCCCACGCCGGTCAGCGCCCCGGCGAGCAGCGCGGTCGGCAGCCTGAACGAGCGGTAGCGGAACGCGGCGAAGGCCAGTTCAGCGCCGAGGCCCTGCATCACGCCCTGCAGGATCACAATGCTCGCCCACTGGCTGCCCAGCAGCGCGGAGACGATCGCGGCAACCGTCTCGCAGTAGAGCGCCGCGCCCGGCTTGCGGATCACCAGGCCGCCGAGCACGGCGGGGACCAGCCAGACGCCGTAGATGAGGCTCTGCGCCGGCGGGAAGAAGGCGAACGCCGCCTCGGTGGCGCTCCAGACCAGCCCCCAGGCCCAGAAGATGACGCCGAACGCGACGGCGATCACCGAGGCGACGACGATGTCGATCGTGCGCCACCGGTTGTTGTCGGTGTGATCCATGTGATTGCTCCCAGTCCAGTGGAACGAACCAGGAGAAGACGCACGCCGCGCCCAAAACACCGGACGGCGGCGCGGCTGAAGGTCGACCGAACTCCCTGCGCTGGCATTACCCAGATCAGGTTCGAGGGTCTGCGGGCGTGCCCGCACTCTCAGCGCTGTGCGCTCCCCTGTCGGATATGAAGTTGTCTCGGCAGACGCTAGCACCGACCTGCGGTGACGGCCCAGCCCGGCGGCCGGCGGCCGGGTCGGGCGGGGGCCGGTGACGGCGCTCCCGCTACGCCGACCCGGGTGGTGCCCGGCCGCGCTGGGTAGGCTGCCGGTCATGCGGGTCGACGCGCGAGGGCTGACGTTCGAGGTACGCACCGGCGGGCCGGAGGACGGCGCACCCGTCCTGCTGCTGCACGGGTTTCCGCAGCACGGGGGCGAGTGGGACGACGTGGTGCCGGCGCTGCACGCCGCCGGCCTGCGCACGTACGCGCCGGATCAGCGGGGCTACTCGCCCGGAGCCCGGCCGACCGCCGTCGAGGACTACCGGATGGCGGAGTGCGTCGCGGACGTGGTCGCGCTGCTGGACGCGCTCGGGGCGCCCAGTGCACACGTCGTCGGGCACGACTGGGGCTCGCTGGTCGCCTGGCACCTCGCCGCCCGGCACCCCGAGCGGGTCCGGACACTGACCGCCGTCTCGGTCCCGCACCCGGCCGCGATGGCGCACGCGCTCGCCACCGATCCGCAGCAGAAGGCCCGCTCGTCGTACATCGCGCTGTTCCGCAAGCCGGGCAGGGCGGAGAAGGTGCTGCTCGGGCTGAACGCCACCGCGCTGCGCAAGCTGCTCTCCGGCGTCGGCGACGCGACCCGGGTCGCCCGGTACGCCGGCCCGATGCGCGAGCCGGGAGCGCTGACCGCCGCGCTGAACTGGTACCGGGCGATGTCCCGGTCGGACCTGGCGGGGACCGAACCGGTGCGGGTGCCGACCACTTTCGTCTGGAGCGACAAGGACATCGCCATCGGCCGGACCGCCGCGCAGGCGTGCGCCGACCACGTGACGGGGGAGTACCGCATCGTCGAGCTCTCCGGGGTCAGCCACTGGATTCCCGACCAGGCGCCGCAGCCGCTCGCCGAGGCGATCCTGGCCCAAGTGGGAACGGCCAGGTGAGCCTCGGGTCGTGGCTGGCTGGCAATCGACGGATGGAGGACTCATGACGGTGAGCGCCGAGGACTACCTGGCGGTGGTGACCGGGACGATCGAACGGGTCGCCGCCGGCCAGCGCGACGCGGTCGGTCGGGCCGCCGACCTGATCGCCGACGCGCTGCGGGCCGACGGGGTAATGCACGCCTTCGGCACCGGCCACTCCGAGGCGCTGGCGATGGAGATCGCCGGCCGGGCCGGCGGGCTGGTGCCGACCAACCGGATCGCGCTGCGGGACCTGGTGCTCCGCGGTGGGGCGCCGGTCGACCTGCTCGGCCCGACCCTGGAGCGGGATCCCGCGGTGGCACACCGCCTCTACGAGCTGGCCCCGGTCAGCCCGACGGACGTCTTCGTCGTCGCCTCCAACTCCGGGGTGAACGGTGCCATCGTGGAGTTCGCCGCGCTGGTCAAGGAGCGGGGGCACGGGCTGGTCGCGATCACCTCGGCGGAGCACTCCGGCCGGATGCCCTCGCGGCACCCGTCCGGGCGCAAGCTCGCCGAGTTCGCCGACGTGGTGCTGGACAACGGCGCCCCGTACGGTGACGCCACCCTGCCGCTGCCCGGTGGCGGCGCGGTCGGCGCGGTCTCGTCGATCACCGCCGCCCTGCTGGCCCAGCAGATCGTCGTCGAGGTGGTGGCCCGGCTGATCGCGGCGGGCGAGCGGCCTCCGGTCTATCTCTCGGCCAACACTCCCGGCGGCGATGCGCACAACTCCGAACTGGAGGCCCGGTACGCCGGCCGGATCCGCCGCGGATCATGAGCGGGTTTCGTGGCGGTGCCGGTGGGGCAAGGGCTGCGCTGCCGGCGGATGGCGATCCGTCGGCAGTGGCGGCTGAGCGGAGGTAGTGCGTGTCCAAGGAAACCGAGAAGCAGCGCTGGCAGCGTAACTTCGCCGACCTGCTGCAGGAGCTGCGGGTCGCGCAGACCGGAGTGCAGATCCTCTTCGCCTTCCTGCTCACCCTGCCGTTCAGCAACGGCTTCACCCGGACGACCGGCTTCCAGAAGGACGTCTACATCGTCTCGCTGCTCTCGGCGGCCGCCGCCGCCGCGATGATCATCTCCCCGGTCGCGTTCCACCGGGCGCTGTTCCGTCAGGGCCGGAAGCCGGAGCTGGTCCGCTTCGCCCACCGGATGGCCGGCGCCGGCCTCGCCTTCACCCTGGTCTCGATGGTCAGCGCGGTGCTGCTGGTCACCGACTTCGTGCTCAGCCGGCCGATCGCCTTCGTGCTCACCGCGGTGACCGCGGTCTGGTTCCTGGCCTTCTGGCTGATCCTGCCGTTCGCCCGGCGCAACTGGGGTGACGACGACATCGACGACGACGATGACGACCCGCACCAGATGACTGCCGGCTGAACCGCACCGACCAGGTAGGACGCCTGCGAAAATTCGACGTGCCCAGGACGCTACCCCTGGGTAACACCCGGGGGTAGCGTGACATTTGTCGCGCACGTCGACGCAGCCGGACCGAGGTTCGAGGGGGCAGCCGTGACCACGACGCAGAACAGCCGACCCGCGTCGGATGACGCCGGCGGAGACGACCCTGGCGGCCGCGGCGCCGCCAGCGCGATCGGCGAGGCAGGCGGGGCGGGGCCGCTGCCGAAGGAGGCGGGTCAGGTCTCCGAGAAGGAGGCCCGCCAGGTCGCCGAGGCGGCCCGCGAGTCGGCCTGGGACCGGCCCAGCTTCGGCAAGGAACTCTTCCTCGGCCGGTTCCGGCTCGATCTGATCAACCCCTGGCCGCGCTCCGACCCGGCCGACAGCGACCGCGCGGAGGAGTTCCTGACCCGGCTCCGGGAGTTTCTGAAGTCCGAGGTGGACGGCGCGGCGATCGAGCGGGACGCCGTCATTCCCGACGAGGTGTTCCACGGGCTGGCCCGGCTCGGCGCGTTCGGGATGAAGATCGACCAGTCCCACGGCGGGCTCGGGCTGAGCAACCTGCACTACTGCCGGGCGCTGATGCTGGTCGGCTCGGTCAACCCGGCGATCAGCGCGCTGCTCTCCGCGCACCAGTCCATCGGCGTGCCGCAGCCGTTGAAGATGTTCGGCACCGCCGAGCAGAAGCAGCGTTTCCTGCCCCGGCTCGCCGCCGGCGAGGTCTCCGCGTTCCTGCTCACCGAGCCGGACGTCGGCTCCGATCCGGCCCGCCTGGCCACCATCGCCGAACCCACCGCCGACGGCACCGGTTACCGGCTCAACGGGGTGAAGCTCTGGGCCACCAACGGCACGGTCGCCACCCTGCTGGTGGTGATGGCCCGGGTGCCGGCGGGCGAGGGCCGGCGCGGCGGGATCACCGCGTTCGTGGTCGACGGCGACGCCGAGGGCATCACCGTGGAACGGCGCAACGCCTTCATCGGGCTGCGCGGCCTGGAGAACAGCGTCACCCGGTTCCACGACGTCTTCGTGCCCAGGGAGAACGTGATCGGCGGCGAGGGCAAGGGGCTGAAGATCGCCCTGACCACGCTGAACACCGGGCGGCTCTCGCTGCCGGCGATGTGCGTCGGCGCGGGCAAGTGGTCGCTCAACGTGGCCCGGGAGTGGGCCGCCGACCGGGTCCAGTGGGGCCGGCCGGTCGGCGAGCACGAGGCGGTTGCGCAGAAGCTCGCCTTCATCGCCGCGACGACGTACGGCATGGAGACCATGCTGGATCTCTGCTGCCTGCTCGCCGACGACGACCGCAACGACATCCGGATCGAGGCGGCGCTGGTCAAGCTCTACGCCAGCGAGATGGCCTGGAAAATCGGCGACGAGCTGATCCAGATCCGGGGCGGGCGCGGGTACGAGACCGCCGACTCGCTCGCCGCCCGGGGCGAGCGGCCGGCCGCCGTCGAGCAGCTGCTGCGGGACCTGCGGATCAACCGGATCTTCGAGGGGTCCACCGAGATCATGCACCTGCTGATCGCCCGGGAGGCGGTCGACGCCCACCTCTCGGTGGCGGGGGACATCATCGACCCGGACGCGGGGCTCGGCCGCAAGGCGAGGGCGGGCGCCCGGGCCGGGGCCTTCTACGCCAGGTGGCTGCCCACCCTGGCGGTCGGCGCCGGCCAGCGGCCGACCGCGTACGCCGAGTTCGGCCTGCTCGCCGGTCACCTGCGCCACGTCGAGCGCGCCTCGCGCAAGCTGGCCCGGTCGACGTTCTACGCGATGTCCCGCTGGCAGGGAAAGATGGAGCGTAAGCAGGCGTTCCTCGGCCGGGTGGTGGACATCGGCGCGGAGCTGTTCGCGATGTCCGCGGTCTGTGTGCGGGCGTACGCCGAGCGGGACACCCGCCCCGAGAACGTGGAGCTGGCCGACCTGTTCTGCCGGCAGGCCCGGCTCCGGGTGGACCAGCTCTTCACCGGGCTCTGGGAGAACACCGACTCGGTGGACGTGGCGGCGGCGAAGCGGATCCTCGCCGGCCGGTACGCCGGCCTGGAGGAGGGTGTGATCACCCCGCCGGACGACGCGCCCTGGGTGGCGCCCTGGACTCCCGGCCCGTCCACCACCGCCGACGTCCGCCGCCGCATCCCACCGGCCCCGCAGGACTGAGCGCCGGCGCTGCTCAGCGGGCGACGGCCCAGGCCAGCACCGCGGCCAGGATCAGGCCGTTGAGCAGCGCCAGCACCAGGTAGGCCGCCGGCGGGATCTTGCGGCCCTTCCGGACGAAGCTGACCAGGACGGCGGCGTAGCCGAGCAGCAGCACGGCGATGATGACCAGGAACCAGAGCACCGCCACACCCTACCGGCCGCCCTTGAGTCCGAGTTGGCGCAGCTCCAGCGCGGCGAGCGCGTCCACCGTGGCGTCGTCGCCGCGCCGCCACGCCTCGGCCACGTCGGGCGCGATCCGGGTCAGCTTGCCCAGCGGCTGACTGGCCAGGGCCCGCAGGGCCAGCAGGTCCCGGCCGGCGGGGACGGCCGCGAGGGCCTTCGCCGCGCCGGCCCGGCGCATCCAGCCCACCCGCAGCGGCAGCCAGCCGACGAGCACCACGCCGAGCGGGAAGATCAGGACCGCGACGGCGAGCGCCAGGGCGAGCTGACCGACCAGCTCCTGCTGGTCGCGGCCCGCGTCGGCCATCGACCGGGCAGCGTCGGCGGCCCGCTCGAAGGGCGCGGTGAGTTCGTCACCGACCAGCGGCACCCGGCCCACCTTGCCGCCGGCGTCGGCCAGGTTGTCGGCGAGGCCACTGCCGGCGCCCTCCAGCTTCCGTCCCGGTACGGCGAGCTTCTGGACCAGGTCGTACACCCACATCGCGAAGCGGATCGCCCCGTACACCCAGGCGATGACGAGCAGGTCGGTGAGGAACTGACGGGCGGCGGTCGGAAAACGGTCGGCGTAGATCTTCACGCCGGACAGCGTGCCACGCCCGGACCCGCCCGGCACCCCCACGAGGTCGCGGACCCCGGCCCGCCGGGGTCAGCCGGCGCAGGTCGGGCAGGTGCCGAAGATCTCCAGGGTGTGGCTGACGTCGGAGTAGCGGTGCTGGGCGGCGACCCGCTCGGCCCAGCTCTCCACGGCCGGTCCGGCCACCTCGACGGTGCGCCCGCACACCCGGCAGACCAGGTGATGGTGGTGACCCTCGCTGCACCGGCGGTAGAGGTGCTCGCCGCCCGGCGGGCGCATCACGTCGATCTCGCCCGCGTCGGCCAGCCCCTGCAGCGTGCGGTAGACGGTGGTCAACCCGACCCGCTCGCCCCGGTCGCGGAGCATCGCGTGCAGGTCCTGGGCGCTGTGGAAGCCCTCGACCTCGGCGAGCAGGGCGCTCACCGCCGAGCGTTGGCGGGTGTTCCGGACCGCCAAAGGTTCAGTCATGATCCCTCCCCGGCGTGGCTGACGGCGTCGGCCACGATGTGCGCGACGTGCTCGTCCACCAGGGCGTACGCGATCTCACGGCCGCGTCGGGAGCCGCGTACCACGCCCGCGCCGCGCAGCACCCGCAGGTGCTGGGAGACCAGCGGCTGGGGCGCGCCGAGCTTCTCCACCAGTTCGTGAACGCACCGTTCACCCTGCGCCAACTCGCTCACGATCGCCAGCCGGATCGGTGCCGACAGGGCGCGCAGCAGCTCACCCGCACCCTCGAAGGCGTCATAGCCGTTTGTGTCGGTCACCCCACAACGGTAACCAATTGCACCGACAGCGCAGGGAGCCGGCTCAACGGAGCACCACCTCGTGCGGCTCCGGGGCCGGCACGCCGGCTGACCTGGTCCTGCGGCGCAGCATCCGCCAGCCGCCGGCGGCGACCGCGACCACCAGGAACGAGGCGATCGCCAGCAGCACCACCGAGGCGCCCGGGGCGGTGTTCGCGTTGGCCGCCACCCAGACCCCGGCGCCGGCGGCGAAGAGGCCGAGTGCCATCGCCGCCGTCATGGTGCTGCGGAAGCCGCGGGTGACCTGCTGCGCGGTGGCCACCGGCACCACCATCAGGGCGCTGATCAGCAGCACGCCGACGGCCCGCATGGCGATGGTGACGGTGACCGCGGTGGCGACCGCCAGCAGCAGGTTCAACGTCTTGACCGGCAGTCCGGAGACCCGGGCGTACTCCTCGTCGTGGCAGACCGCGAAGAGCGCCGGGCGCAGCGCGAGCATGGTGACTCCGATGGCCGCGCCGAGCACCGCGATGGTGGTCAGGTCACCCGGCGAGATGGTGGTCAGCGACCCGAAGAGGTACGCGTTGAGGTTGGCGCTGGTGCTGTCGGAGAGCCCGACCAGCGTCACGCCGCCGGCGATGCCGCCGTAGAAGAGCAGCGCCAGCGCCAGGTCGCCCGAGGTGCGGCCCCGGGAACGGACCAGCTCGATGGTGACCGCGCCGAGCGTCGCCACGATCACCGCCATCAGCACCGGGGACCGGTTGAGCAGCAGTCCGGCGCCGACGCCGGTCAGCGCCGTGTGCCCGACGCCATCGCCGATCAGGGCCAGCCGCCGCTGCACCAGGTAGATGCCGAGCGCCGGGGCGGCCAGGCCGATGATCAGGGCGCCGATCAGGGCGCGCTGCATGTAGGGGTACTGGAAGAGTTCCATGATCAGCTGCTCCAGAGCCCGGCGGGCTCGTCGGGACCGTGCGGGTGCACGTGGTCGTGGTCGGGCTCCGCGTGGTGGCCGGCCGGCTCCGGCACCGCGCCGTCGTGGGCGATGCCGCCGTGGTGCACGACGATCGCCCGGCTGATCAATGGCCGCAGCGGACCCAGCTCGTGGGCGACCAGCAGCACCGTCCCGCCGTCGGCGACGAAGTCGCGCAGCGCCCCGGCGAACGCCTCCTGGCTCGCCGCGTCGACCCCGGCGGTCGGCTCGTCTAGCACCAGCAGCTCCGGCTCGCCGGCCAGTGCCCGGGCGATCAGGGTGCGCTGCTGCTGGCCACCGGAGAGGGTGGCGACCGGGTCGCCGGCCCGGTCGGCGAGGCCGACGGCCGCCAGCGCCGCGTCGACGGCCACCCGGTCGGC
>JAEVHO010000236.1 GCA_016802835.1 Micromonospora sp. ATA32
GCGCAGCGGGCCGGGCGCGGTGAGCGCCAGCGCCTCGGTGAGATACCACAGCAGCTCGTGCAGGGGCCGCATGACGGCGAAGGTGTCGAACATTCGGGCAGCGGTCTGCGGGGCGCCCGCCAGTCGCGTCCGCCGAAGGTGACCTGGGCGACCTGCTGGCCGGCGCCGAAGCAGTCGAAGACGGTGCAGCCGGGGAAGCCGCGCTCGTCGCGCAGCGGGCCGGGCGCGGTGAGCGCCAGCGCCTCGGTGAGATACCACAGCAGCTCGTGCAGGGGCCGCATGACGGCGAAGGTGTCGAACATTCGGGCCGCGGTCTGCGGGGCGGCCCGCCAGTCGCGTCCGCCGAAGGTGACCTGGGCGACCTGCTGGCCGGCGCCGAAGCAGTCGAAGACGGTGCAGCCGGGGAAGCCGCGCTCGCGCAGGTTCCGGTGGATGCCGCAGCCGAAGTCGGTGCGCAGGTTGGGGCAGGGCTGGCCGGCGGGCTTGTCGATGGCGAAGTCGGCCGACGCGGCGAAGGCCGGCGCGACGCAGCAGAGCCCGAAGCAGCGCGCGCAGTCGGCCCGCAGGTCGCCACTCCGGTCGGGTGACGGTGCCGACTGCTGGGGTGTTTCCGACACGCTGGCCTTTTCTCCTGCGGGGTTGGCGGACGCCGCCGGCGGTCCCGACCGTCGGCGGCGCCTCCATTGTCCGCGCGCCCGACGCGGCCCGGCCGGTGGGGGTCGGACCGGTCAGCGGGGGTACGGTCGGCGCCATCAACGCGCTGCTCGTCGGGCTCGGCGTCACCCTGCTGATCGGGCTGACGACTCCGCCGGCCACCGCGTCAGACCCGCCGCCAGTCGTCCGAGGTGAGGTTCGACCCGGCCTGCGGACCCATCAGCAGCATCCCCCCGTCGACCGGCCAGGACGCCCCGGTGACATACGCGGCGGCGGGGGAGGCGAGCAGCGCGACCACCGCCGCGACCTCCCGCGCGTCCCCGGGGCGCCCGACCGGTACGCCCGGCCGCTCCTCCGTGTGCGGGTCGACGTTCTCCTGGCCGTCATCGGAGTGGCGATCTCGCCGGGCGCGACCGCGTTGACGGTGATCCCGTCCGCGGCGAGTTCCTGCGCCATCACCTGGGTGAGCAGCCCCAGCCCGCCCTTCGCCGCGCAGTACGCGGCCGAGCCGACCCGGGGCGCGTGTTCGTGCACGCTGGTGATGTTGATGATCCGCCCGCCGGCGCCGGCCCTCCCGCATCCGCCGCGCTGCCCGCTGACCGCAGAGGAACGGCCCGTCCAGGTCGACCGCGAGCACCTCGCGCCACCGCTCCCAGCCGGTGTCGAGGAACGGCGCCGACCCACCGGTGCCGGCGTTGTTGACCAGCACCCCGATCCCGCCGGGCCGGTCGGCCAGCTCGTCGACCACCGAGGCGGCCGCGGGCAGCCGGGTCAGGTCCAGCTCGGCGGCCTCGCAGCGACGGCCGGTCGCGCGTACCTCCTCGGCCGTCCGCTCGGCGCCCTCGGGGTCGCCGTACCAGGTGATGCCGATGTCGAAGCCGGCCTCGGCGAGCGCGACCGCGCACGCCTTGCCGATGCCGGAGTCGGCGCCGGTGATGACGGCGATCCTGGGGTAGTCCGCGTATCGCTGTGGCATGATGCCGCACTACCCAACTGCGCGACCGCCACACCGCCGGACCGGTGACGAGGTGTAGCGGGTCGCCGGCCGGGTAGCCGGAGCGGCATGGAGCTGGTCGAGGAGTCGCCGTACCGGTTCCGGATCGACCGGCACGATCCGATGCGGGTACCGGGCGTGGTCTTCGCGTCCCGGTCGCTGCTGCCCGACGCCGGAGCGGACAAGTCGCTGGAACAGGTGGCGAACGTGGCCACCCTGCCCGGCATCGTCGGCGCCTCGTACGCCATGCCCGACGTGCACTGGGGCTACGGCTTCCCGATCGGCGGCGTCGCCGCCACCGACGTGGCGGAGGGCGGGGTCGTCTCGCCCGGCGGGGTCGGGTTCGACATCTCCTGCGGCGTGCGGCTGCTCGCCGCCGACCTCGACCGCCTCGAGCTGCGGCCCTCGCTGGACGCGCTGATCGGACGGCCTCAGCGCCGCCACCCCACGTGGGATGGGCAAGGGCGCGGTGGTGGAAGCTCGTCCGACCGGGCGCAGCTCGACGCGGTGATGCGCGGCGGCTCGCGGTATGCGGTGGAGCAGGGTCACGGCGTCGAGCGGGACCTGGAGCGCTGCGAGGACTACGGCGCGGTCGGCGACGCCAACCCGGCCCAGGTGAGCGAGCGGGCCGTCGAGCGCGGGCAGGGTCAGGTCGGCAGCCTCGGCTCCGGCAACCACTTCCTGGAGGTGCAGGCGGTCGAGGAGGTGTACGACGAGGCGGTGGCCACTGCCTTCGGCCTGCGACCCGGGCAGGTCTGCGTGATGATCCACTGCGGATCGCGGGGGCTGGGCCACCAGATCTGCACGGATCATGTCCGGGCGATGGAGAAGGCCATGGTCGGGTACGGCATCCAGGTGCCGGACCGGCAGCTGGCCTGCGCCCCCGTGTCGTCCCATGAGGGCCGCGCGTACCTCGGCGCGATGGCAGCCGCCGCCAACTACGCGCAGGCGAACCGGCAACTGGTGGCCGAGGCGGCCAGGCGCGTCCTCGAGCGGGTGACCGGGCGCGGCCTCGACCTGGTCTACGACATCTCGCACAACCTGGCGAAGATCGAGACGCACGACATCGACGGCAGCTCGCGGAAGCTCTGCGTACACCGCAAGGGCGCCACCCGCGCGCTGCCGCCCGGTCACCCGGACCTGCCGGACGACCTGCGCCCGGTCGGGCAGCCGGTGCTGATCCCCGGCTCCATGGGCACCGGGTCGTACGTGCTCACGGGGGTGCCGGGCTCACCCGCCTTCGCCTCCACCTGCCACGGCGCCGGCCGGGTGCAGAGCCGCAAGCAGGCCACCAAGGCGGTACACGGCCAGGATCCGCGCCGTCAGCTGGAGGCGCAGGACATCGCGGTACGCGGTGCCTCCCGGCGGGGGCTGGCCGAGGAGATGCCGGCGGCGTACAAGGACATCTCGGCGGTGATCGAGGCGGCCGAGGGCGCCGGGCTCTGCCGCCGGGTGGCCCGGCTGGTTCCGCTCGGCGTGGTGAAGGGCTGACGGGGCTCAGACGTCCAGGGTCACCCCGCAGGACCAACCGGCCTCGTCGTGCCGGAACCTCAGCTCGTGCAGCGACACGGCCTTCGGCACCGCGCCGACCAGCTCCACGGCGTCCGTGCCCGTGGTGCGCCACCGCACCCGCAGGCCGCCGTCGTCCGCCGGTCGCACCTCGGTCGCGAGCGCAGCTCACCCTCGGTCTCCATCCGGAAGATCACCTCATCCAGTACGCCCACCAGCAGGTCCTCGTCCGCGCCGGGCGGGACACCGAACTCCGCCTCGCCGTCGGGCTCGACGCCGGTGGTGTCGGCGAAGGTCTGCACCATCGCGGTGACCGCCTCGGCCACGCAGCCCTCACGGTCCGGCGACCAGGCCTCGATGCGGACGTCGGCGGTGTGCGGCACGTTGCGGTGTCCGCGCTCCGGTCGTCGCTCCATGCCCCGATCATGCCCGTCGCGGGGCACCTCCGAGGCTGCTCCCGGCACGGTCGAAGGAGCACATGCCGGGAGCCCGGGGTGGACGGCCGGCCATCGGCCGCCCGGCGTCAGGGGCCGGCCGCCGCGACCGCGAGGGCCGCCTACCTTTACCGGGTGGAGATCACCAAGTTCACCCACGCCTGCGTACGGCTCGAACATGACGGCCGGGTGCTGGTCGTCGACCCGGGCACCTGGAGCGAGCCCCGCGCCCTGGTCGGCGCGGACGCCGTACTGGTCACCCACGAGCACACCGACCACATCGACGTACTGCGGCTGGCCGGGCTCGGCGTGCCGGTGTACGCGCCCGAGGGTGCCGAGTTGCCCGCCCTGGCCCCGCTGCCGGTCACCCGGGTACGCGCCGGACAGCGGTTCACCGCGGCCGGGTACGCGGTCACCGCAGTCGGCGGCCGGCACGCCAGCATCCACGGTGGCCAGCCGGACTGCGCCAACCTCGGCTACCTGGTCGACGGCGCGGTGTACCACCCCGGCGACTCACTGCACGTGCCGGATGAGCCGGTGGACACCCTGCTGATGCCGGCGCAGGCGTCCTGGCTGAAGCTGACCGAGGCGATCGACTTCGCCCGGGCGGTCGGCGCGCGTCAGGTGTTCCCGATTCACGACGCCCAGCTCAACGAGCGGGGCTTGGCCAGCGTCAACGGCTGGTGCGCCGAGACGGTCGAGGGCTACCGGTACCTCGCCCCGGGGGAAAGCGGCTGACCACCCCGCCTCAGCCGACGTACGCGAACGACGGCGTTGATGCCGGTGGCGGCGAGGGTGCCGGCGAGCAGGTTCGGGTGCGCCGACCAGATCGCCGGCGAGTTGCTGAAAGCGCCCCGGCGCGGACTTCCTGCACCTCGACGTCGGCGAGGCGCGGGCCGGCGGTCGCACCGACTGGCTGGCCGCCCGGCTCCGGCAGGCCATCACCGATGGGCGGATCCCGGTCGGCGGTCGGCTGCCCGCCACCCGGGCTGCTCGGCCGCCGACCTCGGCGTCTCCCGGGGCGTCGTCACCGAGGCGTACCAGCGGCTGGTCGAGGACGGCCAGGTCGCCGGGCGCGGGCGTGCCGGCACCGTGGTCGTCGCCGCACCGTCGGCGCCGCCCGCGCCACCACCCGCCCCGGCCGCGCCGGCGACGCTCTTCCCGCACGCTCCGGGCAGCGGCATCTTTCGACGCCGTACGCGCGGCGCCTGCACGGATGACCTGACGCCGGGCGTACCCGATCTGGCCGCCTTTCCCCGCGCGGACTGGCTGCGCGCTGAAAGGACCGTGCTGCGGCACCTCGCCGCGTCGGACTTCGGCTACGGCGACCCCTGCGGTACGCCCGCGCTGCGGCGGGCCGTCGCCACCTGGCTGGGCCGCAGCCGGGGCATCGCCGTGGACCCCGCCGAGGTGATCATCGTGGCCGGCGTCTCGCAGGCGCTCGGCCTGCTGGCCCAGGCGTTGCGGCGCGACGGGATCGACCGGATGGGCGTGGAGGACCCGGGCTCGCTCGGGGTCCGCCAGCACCTCAACAACTGGCAGGTCGACACCCCACCTGTCACGGTCGACGCCGCCGGCGTGCGCGTGGACGAGCTGGCCGCCAGCGGTCTGCCCGCGGTGATGCTCACCCCGGCCCACCAGTTCCCGACCGGTGTGGTGCTCGACGGCGAGCGTCGCCGCCAGCTCGTCGCCTGGGCGCGGGCGGGGGGTCTGGTCATCGAGGACGACTACGACGCCGAGCACCGCTACGACCGACCCCCGGTGCCGGCGCTGCGCGGGCTGCTGCCCGATCAGGTCTGCTACGCCGGCAGCGTCTCCAAGCTGCTCGCCCCGGCGCTGCGGGTCGGCTGGCTGCTGGTGCCCGCTCGCTACCGGGAGGCGGTGGTGGCGGCCAAACGCAACGCCGACCTCGGCAACGCGGTGCTGCCGCAGCTGGTGCTGGCCGAGCTGATGTCGTCGGGTGCGTTGGAGCGGCAGCTCCGGTTGCTGCGGCGCCGGCACGTCCAACGGCGGGACGCGATGATCGCGGCGGTTGCCGCGCACCTGCCCGGCGCGACGGTGCACGGGGCGGCGGCCGGGCTGCATCTGATGATCACATTGGACGGTGACGTGGTGGACGCCGAGCTGGCGGCGGCGACGTTGGAGCTGGGGGTGAAGGTGCAGCCGCTGTCGTGGCACTGCCAGCGGGTGTATCGGCCCGGGCTGGTGCTCGGCTACGCGGCCAACACGGCGTCGGACATCCAGGAGGGGATCGCCACGATCGCCGCCGCCCTACGTCAAATGCCTCCCGCAGCGCGTCTGCGGTGAGCGGACGTTGGTTCATCCCGGATAACCGGTTGTCCCAATGCTGTCCGGACCGCAGGTGGGCGGCGTGCCGGAGATAACTGCCGAAATCGTTGCTGACCTGATCGCTTCCCAGTTTCCCGAGTGGGAAGAGCTACCTGTGCGTCCGGTTGCGAGGCAGGGGTGGGACAACCGCACCTTCCGCCTTGGTGAGGACCTTTCGGTGCGCCTGCCCATCGGACCGGCTTACGTCGCGGCAGCCGAGAAGGAAGATGTGGTCCTGCGCTTTCGGAACGACGTACCGGATCACGGCGGGCGTACTCAGTCCGAGTCCTCCGCGGGGGCGTGGTCCGGGTCGGGCAGGACAGGGTGGTCGGTCGGATAGAGGCCGGCGACGAAGCCGTAGACCGTGTCGCCGGAGCGCGGCAGCTCGGTGAACTCCCGGATGAGCGCCTCGACGCGCCGCCAGAACTGCGCCGCGCTCTCCTTCGGGATGCGGGCGTGGCGCATCGTCGTGTAGAGCGTGTCCGCTTCGTGGGCCGCCACCGACTCGGCCGCCGCGACGGACAGGCCGTTGATGCACACGGGCGTGGTCGTGTCGCCCGGGCGCCGGATCACGCCCACGTGGATGGTGCGGCCCGAGCGTCCGTAGTACCGCTCGTCGATGGCGCGCACCCGCCGGGTACGGACGACGCGGAGCATCCCGGCCTCGAGCAGCACCTTGACGTGGTGAGCGACCGTACCCTTTGGACGGCTGACGGCCGTGGCCAGCTCGGCCACGGTGGCGGCCCGCTCGAGCACCAGGTCGAGGATCGTGGCCCGCAGCGGGTCGGCGATCGCGCGCAACTGCGTGGGTGTGGACACCTCGACGGTGTCGGGCAGGTCGTAGTCCGGGATTCGGGTATTGCTCGACATTTGTCGAACAGTCTAAAGTCTTGGAGTGTTCGCGGCAAGATCCCATCCGAGACCGGGGAGACCGCATGGCTGAGGTGTTGTTGTTCCATCACGCGCAGGGTCAGACGACGGGCGTCCTCGCCTTCGCCGACGAGCTCCGCCGAGCCGGGCACACCGTGCACACGCCGGACCTGTACGAAGGCCGCACCTTCGCGACGCTGGACGACGGCTTGGCGTACGCCCGGGAGGTGGGCTTCGGCAACCTGCTCGATCGGGGCGTGGGTGCGGCCGCCGGGCTGCCCAACGAGCTCGTCTACGCGGGCTTCTCGCTCGGCGTGATGCCGGCGCAGAAGCTCGCGCAGACCCGGGCCCGCGCGCGCGGGGCACTGCTGTTCGAGTCCTGCGTCCCCGTCTCGGAGTTCGGGACGCCTGGCCGGCGGGCGTGCCGGTACAGATCCACGGCGCGGACGCCGATCCGTTTTTCGCCGGCGAGGGTGACATCGACGCCGCCCGCGCGCTCGTCGGGTCGGCCGAGGACGCGGAGCTGTTCGTCTACCCCGGCGATCGGCACCTGTTCGCCGACTCCAGCCTGCCGTCCTACGACGCGGACGCCGCCAAGCTGCTCACCCAGCGGGTGCTCGACTTCCTCGCCGCCCGCTGACAACGTCCAACGGCCACGGCACCCGTACGCCCCTGCATCGGCACTTGACATGCACAGCAGTAACGGCCCAGCCTCTGCGATACGGCTGAGGTGGATCGGAAGAAGCGGTCACTCGACGAGCGTGCCGTCCGGGTTCATGATCTCGTCCCACACCAGCGGTGCGTATGCAGACCAGCCCCCATCGTCCACAGCCACCCTAAGAGAGTGTCGGGTTACCGGATGACTACGCCGTGATAAGCCGTTCGGCGTCGATGCGTCGGGCGGCTTCGCGTTCGGTGGCGTTGCTCCACCGGATCGTTTGGCCGGCAAGTCGTATCGTCATGAGTCGAATCATCGCGACTTTGATCATGGCTTCGGAGTTCTCGGTCAGGCGTTCGTAGTCGCGGGCGAGGCGGCGGTTACGGACCAGCCAGCCGAACGTTCGTTCGACGACCCAGCGTCGCGGTAGGACCTGGAAGCCCTTGACATCGTCGGTGCGTCTGACGATGTCCAGCAGGATCCCGAGTTTGTTCTTCGCCCACGTCAGCAGGGTCGCGTCGACGCTGTTGGCGTAGCCGCCATCGGCCCAGACCAGACCGATGGTGGCGAATGTGTCGGCCAGGCGTTGCAGGACCCGACGACCGCCCGGGCGGTCCTGCACACTGGCGGAGGTGACCGCCACGACCAGCAGCAGCCCCATCGTGTCCACGATCAGGTGTCGTTTACGGCCCGTGGTCCGCTTGCCGGCGTCGAACCCGCGACATTCGCCACCCTCACTGGACTTGATCGATTGGGCGTCCACCACAGCGGCGGTGGGTTCCGCCTCGCGTCCCGCCTGCACCCGCACCCGCCGACGCAACTCATCGTGGATGGCATCCCACGTGCCATCCCGGCGCCACCGGGTG
>JAEVHO010000237.1 GCA_016802835.1 Micromonospora sp. ATA32
CGCGCCGGCCCGACCGACCGAGGCCGATCCGGCTGCTGCGCTGCCCCGCGGTACGGAGGCGGAGCCCCCGACCGAGGCCCGCCCACCGGAGCCAGCGCCCCCCGGGTGTCGCCGAGGCCCGGGGGGGCCGGTGCCGTACCCTCCCGCGCAGGTGACCAGCCGCCCCCGCGGGCCTCCGGGCCCGGGCGGCGGTAGGCGTCGTCCGCCCCCGGTCCGGGGTCGCCGTTCGGGCCCGGGATCGGGGCCCGCCCACGCCGGGAACTGGGATCGCCGTACGAAGTCATTCCTCACACCCTGCCGGTCGCGGTGGGGCGCGGCTGCGCCGCCACCCGGTTGCCGTGAGTTGGAACACGCGACGTCGCGACCCGAGGGGGTCGCGTCGCCCACGTCAATTCCGAATCAATCGGACCAATCAGACTGCCAAGCCGTCGGTCGTCCCGTCGGTCGCGCACCGAGCCGGGTTCGGCCGATCCAGCTGGATTCACCGTTGCGCCTCTCGCCTCCGCCGAATGGCCGAGCCGGCGCCCGAGGCGGCCGTGCCGCCCATCGCGTCCTGCTCCGCCCCGTCCTCCGTGCCACCGGCCAGCCCGTCCCGGCCGAGCAGGAACTGCTCGACGAGATGGTTCCAGTCACAGCCGAGGCACACCTCCACGACGAAGACCTGGAACTCACGTAGCGTCATCGCCAGGACGGACAACTCGGCCCGGGTACGCGCCTGGCCGGCGGACTGCTTGAGTTCGTCCCCGTAAATGTAGTGGACGTGGATCAGATTCTCGCTTCGGCAGATAGGACAGCGGTCCTCGGTCGGCTCACCGTGGAACCGGGCGGCGTTCTTCAGGTACGGCGAGGCGTCGCAGACGTCGTACGTGCCAACCCGGCCGGCGAGAAGCTCACGCAGCACCGCTCGCTTCCGAAGCGAGTAGTCGACGACCTGGCGAGACGCACGCATGCGGGAAAGGGTACGCGTCGGCCGGACGAGGCGACCGCCGTCACGATCCGTGACTACACCGACTCGTAACCAGGGTTTGCCCTGATCGTGGTCGAGCCGCTAACGTGCGATGTATCGGTCCGATACATCGCGGCGGTTACCGCTCCGCGCAGGGGGTAGGAAAGGGTGGCCAGTGCTCGAGTTCGCCATCCTCGGACTCCTGCAGGAGTCTCCGATGCACGGCTACGAGCTGCGCAAGGAGCTCACCGCCAAGCTCGGCGCCATCCGGGCGGCGATCAGCTACGGCTCGCTCTACCCGACCCTGCGCAGGCTGCAGGCGGCGGGATGGATCACCGAAGCCGCCGAGACACCCGCGACCGCCGAGGAGGTTCCGGCGCTGACCAGCCGACGAGGTCGGGTGGTCTACAAAATCACCGCGGAGGGCAAGGAACGCTTCGCCCAACTGATCGGGCAGGCCGGTCCCGAGACGTACGACGACACGGGCTTCGGCGTGCACTTCGCGTTCTTCGCCCGGACCGACCAGGCGACCCGACTCCGCATCCTGGAGGGTCGCCGCCGCAAGATCGAGGAGCGTCGCGAGGGACTTCGTGACGTGCTGGGCCGGGCGGCCGAGCGCCTCGACGCGTACACCCTGGAACTGCAGCGCCACGGCCTCGACGCCTGTGAGCGCGAGGTCCGCTGGCTGGAGGAGCTCATCGCCAACGAGCGCTCCGGCCGTGCCCCGACGGCCCCGCACCGCGGGGCGGCCGGCGGCCGACGAGAAGACAACAGCCCGCCTCCGCCTGGTGAGACCAGGAAAGAGCGGCCGTGATGAAGAAGAAGGAGGCAAACGCGATGGGCTCCGTCCGCGTCGCCATCGTCGGTGTGGGTAACTGCGCCTCGTCCCTGGTTCAGGGCGTCGAGTACTACCGGAACGCCGACCCGAACGACCGCGTCCCGGGTCTCATGCACGTCACCTTCGGCGACTACCACGTATCCGACGTGGAATTCGTAGCGGCGTTCGACGTGGACGCCAAGAAGGTCGGCATGGACCTCGCCGAGGCGATCGTCGCCAGCGAGAACAACACCATCAAGCTCTGCGACGTGCCGCCCACCGGCGTCAGCGTGCAGCGCGGCCCGACCTTCGACGGCCTGGGCCAGTACTACCGCGAGATCGTCGAGGAGTCCGACGCCACGCCGGTCGACGTGGCGCAGGCGCTGCGCGACGCGCAGGTCGACGTCGTCGTCTCCTACCTGCCGGTCGGCTCCGATCAGGCCGACAAGTTCTACGCCCAGGCCGCGATCGACGCCGGTTGCGCGTTCGTGAACGCCCTGCCGGTCTTCATCGCCTCCGACCCCGAGTGGGCGCAGAAGTTCACCGACGCCGGCCTGCCGATCGTCGGCGACGACATCAAGAGCCAGGTCGGCGCCACCATCGTGCACCGCGCGCTGGCGAAGCTCTTCGAGGACCGCGGTGTCGAGCTGCTGCGCACGTACCAGCTCAACTTCGGCGGCAACATGGACTTCATGAACATGCTGGAGCGCACCCGCCTGGTCTCGAAGAAGATCTCGAAGACGCAGTCGGTCACGTCCCAGATCCCGCACGAGATGAGCAAGAGCGACGTGCACATCGGCCCGTCGGACCACGTGCCGTGGCTCGACGACCGCAAGTGGGCGTACATCCGCCTGGAGGGCCGCTCCTTCGGTGACACCCCGCTCAACGCCGAGCTCAAGCTCGAGGTGTGGGACTCCCCGAACTCGGCCGGCGTCATCATCGACGCGGTCCGGGCCGCGAAGATCGCGCTGGACCGGAAGATCGGCGGCCCGATCCTGTCGGCCTCGTCGTACTTCATGAAGTCCCCGCCCACCCAGTACGCCGACCACGACGCGCACGCCGCCGTCGAGGCGTTCATCAAGGGCGAGGTCGAGCGCTGACGCGCTGACCACCAGCACCACCGCAGAGGGCCGGGTCCGCAGGGACCCGGCCCTCGCGCGTGCAGCCCGCAATTTTCGGGGTACGGCGACAGCCGCCAACCTCAGGACCAGGCGCGTTGCAGGGCGACCCGGGCCTCCAGCTCCAGCAGGTGCACCTTGCGGGGCAGTCCGCCGCCGAAGCCGACCAGCTTCCCGCCCGCCCCGACGATCCGGTGGCAGGGCACGATCACCGGGATCGGGTTCCGGTTGCAGGCCACCCCGACCGCCCGGGCCGCCCCCGGATCGCCGACCGCCTTCGCCACCTCGCCGTAGGTCAGCGTCTCCCCGTACGGGATGTGGGTCATCTCCCGCCACACGGCCCGCTCGAAGCCGGACCCCCGCGGCACCGACAGCGGCAGGCTGAACCCGGTCAGCTCGCCGGCGAAGTACGCCCGCAGCTCACCGACGGCCCGCTCGGCCAGTTCGTGGTCCGGCGCGTCGACCGCCGCCTCGACCCGGCCGAAGTGCGCGCCGCACACGCCCGCCTCGTCGGTGGCCACGGAGAACTCGCCGATCGGCGAGTCGAGGACAGTCCAGCGCATCCACCCATTCTCCCCCGCCGGCCCGCACCGGCACGACCCGTCCCGGGGTGGGCCGTACTTCCAACCCCGTGCCGGGACGTAGTACGGGAGATGGACAGATGACATGACCGACGGCGAGTCCGGGTGGTCGAGACCGTCAGTCGACGATGCCCTGGTCGCGGGCCCAGCGCAGCAGCTCCGCCTCGGCGGCGTCCCGGTCCAGCGGGCCACGCTCCAGCCGCAGATCCTTGAGGTGCTGCCAGGCCTTACCGACCACCGGCCCCGGCGGTACGCCGAGCAACTCCATGATCGCGTTGCCGTCCAGGTCGGGGCGGACCCGGGCGAGGTCCTCGGCGGCGGCGATCTGGCCGATCCGCTCCTCCAGCGCGTCGTAGTCGGCGGCCAACTGGGCCGCCTTGCGCCGGTTGCGGGTGGTGCAGTCCGAGCGGGTCAACTTGTGCAGCCGGGGCAGCAGATCACCGGCGTCGGTGACGTACCGGCGCACCGCCGAGTCCGTCCACTCGCCCCGGCCGTACCCGTAGAAGCGCAGGTGCAGCGCGACCAGCGCGACCACCTTCGACGTGACGTCCTTCGGGTAGCGCAGCGCCTTCATCCTGGCCTTGGTCAGCCGGGCACCGACCACCTCGTGGTGGTGGAAGCTGACCCGGCCGTCCGGGCCGACCTCCTTGGTCGCCGGCTTGCCGACGTCGTGCATCAACGCGGCCATCCGGAGGACGAAGTCGCAGCCTTCCTCCTCCAGCGAGACCGCGTTGCTGACCACGGTCAGCGTGTGTTCGTAGACGTCCTTGTGCTGGGCGTGCTCGTCGATCGTCAGCTTGAGCCCGGTCAGCTCCGGCAGGAGATGGTCGGCCAGCCCGGTGTCGACGAGCAGCCGCAGGCCGGTGATCGGGTCGGCACCGCAGAGCAGCTTGGTGAACTCGTCCCGGATCCGCTCGGCGGTGATCCGGTCCAGGTCGGCGGCCATCGTGGTCATCGCGGCCCGCACGTCGGGGTGCACGGCGAAGCACAGCTGGGCGACGAACCGGGCCGCCCGCAGCATCCGCAGCGGGTCGTCTCCGAAGGACGCCCGGGGCGTCCCGGGGGTACGGATCACCCTGGCGGCGAGGTCGTCCAGACCGCCGTACGGATCGGTGAACCGGTGCTCGGGCAGGCTCACCGCCATCGCGTTGATGGTGAAGTCCCGGCGCCTCAGGTCTTCGGTCAGGCTGGTGCCGTACTGCACCACCGGGTTGCGGGTGACCTGGTCGTACGCCTCCGCGCGGAAGGTGGTGATCTCCAGCCGCAGCCCGTCGCGCTGGGCGCCGATCGTGCCGAACTCCCGGCCGGTCTCCCAGATCGACTCGGCCCAGCCCTTGATGATCCGCAGGGTCTGGTCCGGGTGCGCGTCGGTGCAGAAGTCGAGGTCGTCACCGAGCCGGCCGAGCAGCGCGTCCCGCACCGAACCGCCCACCAGGTGCAGTTCGTGACCGGCCTTGGCGAACCGGCGACCCAGCTCGTCGGCGACCGGGGAGACCCGGAGCAGTTCGGCGACGGCGTTGCGCTGCGCGGCGGTGAGTTCGCGGCGGTCATCGGCGTGGGATGCGGAGACTTCGGACATGGGATCGCCAGCCTATCGGGCCGGGAGGGGAAGGAGTCCGTCGGGCGCGGGTATCCGGTGGGGGTTGACTAAGGTTCACCACGTGCGGGCCGGTGCCGGGCTCCGACGTACCCCTTGGAGGCTGGAGATGAGCGGCGGGCTCTACCGCAGCGCGAACGCCGCGCAGGGCGACGGCCGGCCGCCGGGGGACGACGCCACGTTCATCTCCGCCGAGCCGCTCAACCAGCCCGCCGTCGAGGCGACGACCGCGCCGCCGCCGGAAGTGGTCGGGGAGACCAGCGCCGCGGCGAACAGCGCGGTGATGGCGATCGGCAGCCTGGTCAGCCGGGGTACCGGCTTCCTGCGCACGTTGGCGTTGACCGCCGCCCTCGGTGGCGCCGCGGTCGGCGACGCCTACACCACCGCGCAGATCTTCCCGGGCATGGTCTACGAGTTCCTGCTCGGCGGCATCCTGACCAGCGTGCTCATCCCGGTGCTGGTCCGCCGCCGGAAGACCGACGACGACCGGGGCCAGGCGTACGCCCAGCGGCTGCTCACCCTCGCGGTGATCGCGCTCGCCGTCGCGGCCGTGCTCGCGGTGGCCATCGCGCCGGTGCTGACCTGGCTGTACGCGAGCGACCAGCAGAGCGGGGACTACCGCGGCCTGGTCAACGCGCTGTCCCGGCTGATGCTGCCGATGATCTTCTTCACCGGCCTGAGCGCGTTGATCAGCGCGGTGCTGAACACCCGCGGTCACTTCGCCGCCCCGATGTGGGCGCCGATCCTCAACAACATCGTGGTGATCGCCACCGCCGGGCTGTACATCGCCATCTTCGGCGCGAAGATCATCAATCCGGAGGAGATGACCCTCGGTCGGGTCCTGCTGGTCGGCGGCGGCACCCTGCTCGGCGTCGCCATCCAGGCGGCCGGCCTGCTGCCGGCGCTGCGCAAGGTCGGCTTCCGTTGGCGCTGGCGGTTCGACTTCGGCGCCCTGGGGCTGCGCGAACTGGGTCGCCTCGGGGTCTGGATGTTCTGCTACGTGGCGGTCAGCCAGATCGGCCTGATCGTGGTCTTCAACCTGCTCAGCCGGGCCAGCGGGTCGAAGGCCGCGGGCCCGCTGATCTACAACAACGTCTTCCTGCTGCTGATGATGGCGCACGGCATCATCGCCGTCTCGATCATCACCGCGCTGATGCCGCGGATGAGCGCTGCCGCCGCCGACGGCCGGTACGCCGACCTCGCCGCCGACCTGTCCCGGGGTACCCGGACTGTCACGGCGGTGCTCGCCCCGATCGGGGTCTGCTACGCGGTGCTCGCCACGCCGATCGCGTTCGCGCTGTTCCGGCACGGCGCGTTCACCGAACAGAACGCCCGGGACACGGTGCCGGTCCTGGCCGTGGCCGCCCTCGCCCTGGTGCCGTTCGCGATCAGCCAGCTCTTCACCTTCGCCTTCTACGCGCTGCCGGACACCCGCACGCCGGCGCTGGTGAACATCCCGGTGGTGGCGCTGCGGGTGGCGGTGCAGATCGGCCTCTTCTCGGCGTTCGCGGCGAGCTTCGCGGCGGCCGGGATGATGCTGGGCAACGCCGTCTCGTACCTGGCCGCCGCGGTCTTCTCCGCGTGGCTGCTCCGAGGCCGGGTCGGCCGGATCGGGCTCGGCGGCATCTTCCGTACCTTCGCCAAGGTGGCGGTGGGCGCCGCGGGCGCCACCGTGGTCGGCCTGCTCGTGGTGAAGCTGCTCCCCGGCAACGATGCGCCCACGCTGTTCCAGTCGGTCGTCCAGGTGGTGGTCGGCGGTGCGGCGATCGGCGGGACGTACCTGGGCCTGGCGATGGTGCTGCGGATCGGCGAGATCACCGAGGTGGTCGGCATGGTCCGGCGGCGCCTCGGCCGATGATCGGCACGGACCGTGACCGGTGATCGCGAAGCTGGGGACAGGCCTGTGGACAACTCAGCGATTCGCCGGCCAGTTGCCCGATCAGGCTGTGGACGACCAACCGGAAGGTTGAGTCTGGGGGGCCGTTCGGGGGGAAGCCTGGCGGTGTCGGATCAGTCGCCACACCGGCCCAGCCCCTGCGGCGACTACTTGCGGTGAACCTCTAGATTGGCTAGTACATGTGCCAGCAACGTGGCGGACAACGGTCGTAACCGGACAAGTTTCTCGAACTCCGCACCCAGCCGAGTGCGGCGGGAAGATGACATGTCGGGGATGCGGGCAACCCGGGTAAGGTCGCTCTCGACGGGTACGGCGAACGCCGACGCTTGCGTCGACGCTTGTCGGCCGGTTCCTTCGAAGGCAGAGCGGGAAGCCACATGCCCAGCAGTGCGGGTCCATCGATCGACACGATCACCGAGGGAGGACGGGTGACCCAGGTCGGCGAGGGTCAGGACGCGGAGGAGAGCGCTCCGCCGGTCATGACCTTCGGTGCTCCCACGGCCGGTGAGATCCTCGCCGAGCGGTACGAACTCGTCGAGCACATCAACAACGACAGCGCGGGCCGGTTGGTCTGGCGCGGGGTCGACGTGGTGTTGCGCCGGCCGGTCGCGGTCGTGCTGCGCTACCCGGGCGGCGACTCGGCAACCGAGATGCTCCAAGCCGCGGTCGCGGCCAGTCGGGTGATCCACCCCAACCTGGTCGGTGTCTACGACGCGATCGACGAGGCCGACCGGGCGTACGTGGTGCGCGAATGGGTCGACGGCCTGTCCCTGCGGGAGCTCGTCGCCGACGGTCCGCTGGACCCGGCCCGGTCCACCGCGATCGGCAGCGCCGTCGCCAGCGCGCTCGCCGCCGTGCACGCCACCGGCATGGTCCACGGCAACGTGCACCCCGGCACCGTGATGATCAGCGACGAGGGCCGGGTGGTGCTGGCCGACGCGCGCACCGACGGCGCGGACAGCCAGGAGAACGACATCCGGGCGGTCGGCGGGATCCTCTACTTCGCCCTGACCGGGTCCTGGCCGCACGCCGAGGCCCCGCTGCATGGCGCCACCGCCGGGCACGGCCGGGCCGCCATCCCGGACGCCGTCCGCGACGCCAGCGGCGCGATCGCCGCTCCCCGCCAGGTCCGGGCCGGAGTGCCGGCGTACCTCGACGACCTGACCATGGACCTGCTCGACGCCGAGATCGCCCCGCCGTCGTCCGACGTGCTGGCCGCTGAACTCGCCCGACTGGACGTGCCGGCCGACGACCACTACCTGGACCAGGACCACGCCGGACCGCTGCGGTTCGCCGCCGACACCGACGAGGAGCCGTCGCCGCTGGCCGCGGCCGGTGGCCGCAAGGTC
>JAEVHO010000238.1 GCA_016802835.1 Micromonospora sp. ATA32
TAGATGGTCGGGTCCCGGGGCCCCGCCGATGCGGGCGGGCCCCGTCGCGTCGCTGGCGCCGGCTCAGCCCTGCGGGCGGTTGAGCAGAGCGACCGCGATGGTGTGCACGGCGTCCAGGTCGGCGGCGTCGGCCAGCGCGGCCTTCCCGCCGGAGACGACGTACCACTCGTCGGCGTCCTTGTACTGCACCCGAAGGGTGACCTGCCCGTCGGCATACTCGGTGCGCAGCGTCAGGTCGCCGGTGACCACACCCACCTCGTCGGTCATCACCCCGCCCGGGCCGGCCACGATGTCGGCCGTCCGGCTGTCCGCCGCGCCGGCACCCTTAGCGTCCGCTCCGGTCACGGCTTGCTCGCCCATGTGCAGCCCTCCAACATGTCGGTCAGGGCGGCCTTCTCGGCGGTGGTCACCGTCAGCCGCCAGTAGTGCTTGACCGTCACCCAGCTCTCGGCGTACTGGCACCAGTACGCCTGGTTTGCCGGTTTCCACTGGGACGGGTCCTGGTCACCCTTTGCCCGGTTGGAGGTCGCGGAAACCGCGATGAGCTGCGGCCGGGTCAGGTCGTTGGCGAAGTCGCCGCGCTTCGCGTCGTCCCACTCGTCCGCCCCGGAGCGCCAGGCGTTGGCCAGCGGAACGGAGTGGTCGATGTCCACGTCGGCGGGATCGGTGAAGACCCGGCCGTCGTACACGCTCTCCCAGCGCCCGGAGACCACGTTGCAGCCGGACAGCTCGATGTTCTTGCCGTCCCGCTTCAGCACGCTGTCCCGCACGTCGCAGTTCTTGCCGGTGTCCCGCCAGTGCGGGAAGCGCGCCCGGCTGTAGCCCTTCATCGACCCGGCGGTGGCGACGGTCAGTTGGCCGAGCTGCTGGCTGATGTTGCCGCTGCCGCTCGGGGGCGGCGTATCCGGCTCCTGGGCGGGGACGCAGCCGGCCGCGCCGAGGGCGAGCGCCGCGACGAGCGCGGCGGCCGCGGCGGCGCGAGGTCCTGATCTGGTACGCACAGACGACACCTTCCCAGCTTGCGTGCTCCTGGCGATCCCGCACAGTACCCAGGCAAGGTTTTGACGATTCGTGGCGACCTTCACGTCCCACAGGGCAGATTGGAGCCATGACCCAGCCCGCTCCCGCGCTCCGCATGGGCACCGCCGCCGGCCGGGGGACGTTGCTCGCGGCCATCCTCGCGTCCGGCATGGTCTTCCTGGACAGCACGGTGGTCAACGTCGCCCTGCCCCGGCTGGGCAGGGACCTCGGCGCGACGGTCGCCGGTCTGCAATGGACGATCAACGGCTATCTGTTGATGCTGGCCGCGTTCGTGCTGCTCGGCGGGGCGCTCGGCGACCGGTTCGGCCGGCGGCGGATCTTCCTGCTCGGGGTGGTGTGGTTCGCCGGGGCGTCGGCGCTCTGCGGCCTGTCCCCGGGGACCGGCTGGCTGATCGCCGCCCGGTTCCTCCAGGGCGCCGGGGGCGCGCTGCTGACCCCGGGTTCGCTCTCGGTGATCCAGGCCAGCTTCCACCCGACGACCGGGGCCGGGCGATCGGCGCCTGGGCCGGGCTGGCCGGTGTCTCCACCGCGCTCGGTCCGTTCATCGGCGGCTGGCTGATCGACGCCCTCTCCTGGCGGTGGATCTTCTTCATCAACCTGCCGCTGGCCGTGCCGGTGGTGCTGGCCACGCTGCGTTGGGTGCCGGAGAGCCGGGACGAGGACGTGTCGCGTACCGGGGGGCGGGGGCCGAAGCGTCGCCGGTTCGACGTGGCCGGCGCACTGCTCGGGGCGCTCGGGCTGGGCGGCATCACGTACGCGCTGATCGACGCGCCGGCGCGCGGGGTGACGTCCCTGCCGGTGCTGATGGCGGCCCTGGTCGGGGTGGTCGCCGCGGTCGCCTTCGTGCTGCTCGAACGACGCCGGGGCGACCACGCGATGCTGCCCATCGGGCTGTTCCGCAGCCGGCTCTTCTCGGTGCTGAACATCTTCACCGTGGTGGTGTACGCCGCGCTCGGCGGCTTCACCTTCTTCCTGGCCGTCTACCTGCAGAACGTGGTGGGCTGGTCGGCGCTGCTGACCGGCCTGGCGACCGTGCCGATGACCGTGCTGCTGCTGATCGGATCGAGCCGCGCCGGGGCGCTCTCCGCGCGGATCGGCCCCCGGCTGCCGCTCACCGTCGGACCGGTGGTCGCCGCGATCGGTCTGCTGCTGCTGCGCGAGGTCGGCCCGGGGGCCAACTACTGGACGGACGTGCTGCCCGGGGTGACCCTGTTCGGCCTCGGCCTGACCCTGGTGGTGGCGCCGCTGACCGCCTCGGTGCTGGCCGCCGTCGAGGACCGGTTCGCCGGGGTGGCCAGCGGCTTCAACAACGCCGCGTCCCGGGCCGGTGGTCTGCTCGCGGTCGCCGCGCTGCCGCTGCTGGTCGGCCTGAGCGGCACCGGGTACGAACAGAGCTTCGCGCTGACCAGCGCCTTCAGGGGCGCCCTGCTCTGGTGTGCCGGCGGACTGGTCACCGGCGCGGCGATGGCCGGGCTGCTGATCCACCGCCCGCCCCGCCAGGCCCCGCCCTCGCAACCCTGCCACTCCCTGCCCGCCGCGACCCCGCCCGGGAAGCGCCCCCGCTGAGGGCGCGTCCCGGGCCGGGATCGCGGATCAGGCGTGGGCGCGGTTGGCGGCGCTCGTGACGGCCTTGATGGAGGCGGTGACGATGTTCGGGTCCGTGCCGACGCCCCAGACCGTACGACCGTTCACCTCGCACTCGACGTACGCGGCGGCCTGCGCGTCCCCACCGGAGGAGAGCGCGTGCTCGTGGTAGTCGAGCACCCGTACCGCCACGCCGAGGGACTGCAGCGCGTTGACGTACGCGTCGATCGGGCCGTTGCCGACCGCGACCAGTGACCGGCGCTGCCCGCCGAAGCCCACCTCGGCCTCGATCTCCACCTTGCCCTCGGCGGTGCCGATGGCATAGCTGGCCAGCGTGACCGCCGGGTCGGCCTGGTGGTCGAGCAGGTAGTGGCCGGCGAAGATCTCCCACATCGTGCCCGGGTCGACCTCGCCGCCGGAGTGGTCGGTGACCTGCTGGACCACGCCGGAGAACTCGATCTGGAGCCGGCGCGGCAGGTCGAGCTGGTGCTCGGTCTTCATGATGTACGCGACGCCGCCCTTGCCGGACTGCGAGTTGACCCGGATGACGGCCTCGTAGGTGCGGCCCAGGTCCTTCGGGTCGATCGGCAGGTAGGGCACCGCCCAGGTGTGCTGGTCGACCGGCACGCCGGCCGCCGCCGCGTCGGCGGTGAGCGCGTCAAAGCCCTTGTTGATGGCGTCCTGGTGGGAGCCGGAGAAGGCGGTGAAGACCAGGTCGCCGGCGTACGGGTGGCGCTCGTGCACCGGCAGCTGGTTGCAGTACTCGACCGCCCGCCGCACCTCGTCGATGTTCGAGAAGTCGATCATCGGGTCGATGCCCTGGGAGAACAGGTTCAGTCCGAGGGTGACGAGGTCCACGTTGCCGGTGCGCTCGCCGTTGCCGAACAGGCAGCCCTCGATCCGGTCCGCGCCGGCCAGTAGCCCCAGCTCGGCGGCGGCCACCCCGGTGCCGCGGTCGTTGTGCGGGTGCAGGCTGAGCACCAGGCTGTCCCGGCGGGGCAGGTGTCGGTGCATCCACTCGATCGAGTCGGCGTAGACGTTCGGCGAGGCCATCTCGACGGTGGCCGGCAGGTTGACGATCAGCTTGTGGTCGGGGGTCGGGTCGATCACCTCGATCACCTTGGCGCAGACCTCCAGCGCGTACTCCAGCTCCGTGCCGGTGTAGGACTCGGGCGAGTACTCGTAGTGGATGTCGGTGTCCGGGGTGTGGATCTCGGCGTACTTCTGGCACAGCCGCGCGCCCTGGGTGGCGATGTCGGTGATGCCGTCCCGGTCCAGCCCGAAGACCACCCGGCGCTGCAGCGTCGAGGTGGAGTTGTAGAAGTGCACGATGGCCCGCCGGGCGCCGCGCAGCGACTCGAAGGTGCGCTCGATCAGGTGCTCCCGGCACTGGGTGAGCACCTGGATGGTCACGTCGTCCGGGATCAGGTCCTGCTCGATCAGCTGCCGGACGAAGTCGAAGTCGGTCTGGCTGGCCGACGGGAAGCCGACCTCGATCTCCTTGTAGCCCATCTGGACCAGCAGCTGGAACATCCGGCGCTTGCGCTCCGGGGACATCGGGTCGATCAACGCCTGGTTGCCGTCGCGCAGGTCGACCGCGCACCACCGGGGCGCGGCGTCGACGTGCCGGGTCGGCCAGCGCCGGTCCGGCAGGTCGATCCGGAACTGCCGCTCGTACGGCAGGTAGCGGTGGAACGGCATCCGGCTGGACCGCTGCCGGGCGATCGGATCGGTCTCAGCGTCGGTGGTGCCGGCGGATTGAGCCATGGCGGAGTGCTCCCCTGAACATGTGGCGTCAGCAATCGGAAGGTTTCGGCGAGGTGCCGGGCGACGATGCCCGTGCGGTGCCGATGGGAAGTTCGGATCTGCTGGACGGCGCGGTTCAACTCCGCGACGAGGTGCCGGCCATCAGGCCTCGTCGCGGCGACCAAGGAGAAGGTACGCCCGCCACATGACAGGGTGACCCTACGTGATGAGAGTGGGGCCGGGAAGGTTGGTCCGGATTATGAGACCGGGGTCGCAGCCACCGGCACCGGCGTCCCGACCGGCTCGCCGAGGCGAGGTCGGCGGGCCGCCCAGCCGACCAGCGGCACCGCCGCGACGGCGGCGACGGCGAAGAGCGCCGCCATCGGCAGCCAGCCCCAGCCGCCGGTGCCCACCCCGAGCGCGGTCAGCCCGGCCGGCGCGGCCAGGTACTGGAGCTGCCCGCCGAGCCGGAAGGCCCCGACGTACGCGCCCCGGTGCTCGGCCGGCGGCAGCGTGCTGGTGATCCCCCACGCCCCGGCCGACTGGACCAGCTCGGCGAGGGTGAGCACCACGGCGGCGACCACCAGCACCGCGATCGTGGCCGCCCCACCGGTCAGCGTCGAGATCGGCAGGATCAGGCAGAACAGGGCGATCAGCAGCCCGCCGGCGCGCAGCGCCCGGCCGGCGCCGGGCACGGTCTCGGCGCCCCGGCTGGCCCGCACCTGGAGCAGCACGGCGAGGATCGTGTTGAGCAGCACCAGCATCGCGATCAGGGTGCGCGGGGCGTCGGTGTGGCTGAGCACCCAGAGCGGCAGCACCACCAGGTAGAGCGTGCCGTGCGCGCTCAGCAGGCCCGACAGCAGCGACACCGCCACGAACGGCCGGTCGGTCAGCACGGCCAGCCGGCTGGTCTTCTCCGCGGTGCGGGTGGCCCGGGGGACCGCGGGTAGGCGGCGGACGAAGATCGCGGTGACCAGCATCATCGCCGCGTTGAACCAGACCATCCCCCGGTACGCCGGCACGGTGTCCAGGGCCAGCACCACCCCGCTGATCACCGCGCCGAGCCCGAAGCCGACGTTCAGCGCCGAACGCTGGTAGGCCAGCGCGGTCACCCGCTCCTCGGGGCGGAGCACGTTGATCGAGTAGACCTGCCGGGCCACCCCGGTCGCCGCGTCCACCACCGCCAGCGCGGTCACCACGGCCAGGAAGCCGGCGAACCCACCCACGAAGGGGTACGCCCCGAAGAGCGCCGCCTCGACCAGCAGCCCGACCAGCCACACCCCCTGCGGGCCCGAACCGGTCGGTGAACGCGCCGAGCGGCACCGTGCCGAGCAGGGACACCCCGGCGGCCAGCGAGAGCCCGAGCCCCACCTGGGTCGGGCTCAGCCCGAGCGCCCGGGTGAAGAAGACCGCGCTGCCGGCCTGGAACAGGCCGCTGCCGACGGCGTACACCATGGCCTGCACGGCCAGGGCGCGGGTCAGGCCGGCGGGTGGCACGACATCCCGTACGGCGGTGCGGATGGTGTTCCTGGTCCTCATGACCGCCCAGCCAACCGTGCCCCCCGCAGCCGGGCCAAGCCTTTTAGGCTGAGCCGAATTCTGGACGGGGGTCGCGATGTCGCAGCTGCGGTTCGAGGTGGCCGACGTGGCCGGGGTCCGGTTCCGCGTCTCCCCGGTGTGGGAGACCGTCTCCAGCCTCTGGGCGCTGCAGAGCCCGGTACGTCACGCGGTGCACCTGCCCTGGATCGACCGGGCCCGCCGGGTGATGCGGCGGCCGGAGGTGGCCGCCCGGGTCCGGCCGCTGGTCGAGCTGACCCGGCCGCGCTGCTGGCTGCCCGACTTCCTCACCCCGCCGCCGTCCCGGCCCGACGTGGAGCTGGCCGAGCAGCTCGATGAGATCGCCGCCACTCCGCCCCACGTGGTGGTGCGTGACCTGCTGGCCACCACCGCGCAACGCCCGCTCGGCCCGTACGCCCGGACGCTGCGGGACGACCCGCGCGCCCTGCTGCCGGAGCTGGTCACCGCCCTGCGGGTCTGGTACGACGAGGCAATTGCGCCGGACTGGCCCCGGATCCGGGCGCTGCTGGACGCGGACATCGCGCACCGGGCCGGTCTGCTCGCCGAGAGCGGTGCCGGCCAGCTCCTCGACCAGTTGCATCCCACCCTGCACTGGGCGGGCGACCGGGTGGTCAGCGACGACCCGTGGCGGCTCGACTTCGATCTGGGCGGCCGGGGGCTGGCACTCAATCCGGGCATCTTCACCGACCGGCGGGTGCTGTGGAACCTGCTGGAGGATTCGCCGCCCGGCGGGACGTACCCGGTGCGGGCGGTGGCGACCCTGTGGGAGGCGGTCCCGTCGCTGCCCGGCGACCCGCTGGCCCGGGTGGTCGGGCCGAGCCGGGCGGCGCTGCTGCACCTGCTCGACACGCCGGCCACCACCACCGACCTGGCCCGCCGGACGGGGATGTCCTGCGCCAACGTCTCCCAGCATCTGGCCGCCCTGCACGCCGCCGGGCTGGTGACCCGGGTCCGGCAGGGCCGGCACGTCCGCTACCGGGGCACCGAGGCGGCCAACGTCCTGCTCCGCGCCAGCCGGGGCGCCTGAGCGGCGCCGTCGAGCCGGGGTCAGCGGAGCAGGAGTTCGGCGAGCGGGCGCCGCCGGCGCAGGCCGGTCTCCCGCCGGCGCAGCTCCTCGGGGAGGCTGAACGGGTCGCCCAGTCGCCCGACGGCCGCGACGACCAGCGGTCGTACGCCGGCCGGTAGCTCCAGGTCGGCGCCGAGCCCGGCGGAATCGACGTCGACCAGTTGGTGCACGTGCAGCCCGAGGGCGGTGGCCTGGACGCCGAGGTGGGCCATCGCCTGGCCGAGGTCGTAGGCGGCCTGCTGGGCGGGCTGACCGGCGAGGGTCGCCAGGTCCGGGGTGGCGGTCACGTGCGCGCCGACCAGCAGGGCGGACGCGTGCCGCGCCCAGCGCTGGTCGTCCACCGGCAGGTTGACCAGGATGCGCTTCCACGTCTCGTCGTCCCGGTGCCCGACGGCGAACCGCCAGGGCTGGGCGTTACCCGCCGAGGGCGCCCAGCGGGCGGCCTCCAGCAGGGAGGACGTCTCGGCGTCGGTCAGCTCCGCCGCCGGGTCGAAGGCCCGGGGGCTCCACCGGAAGGCGAGCAGCGAGGTGAGGTCGGCCATGGGGTGAAGCGTCCCCCATGAGCGTTTCGGTCGCGAGGTCAGGGGTGCTCAGATGTGGGCAAAAGCACCCGTAACTCCCGCTCGGGTCAGGACGTTCCCGCGCTCGGGCTCTCCGTCGGGTCGGGCGCGGCGGTGCCCAGTGGCTCGCCGTCGACCACCGGACCGGCCAGCTGCACGGTGGCCGGCGGCGGGGCCGGCGTCCCGGCCAGCTTCAGCGTGCCGAGCGCGGTCCGCATCAGCGTCAGGGTGCCGTCCGGGGCGTAGCAGTAGATGCCCACGTCCAGGGGGGAGTTCAGCGAGGCCGAGGTGGACTCGACCGAGTAGCAGGCGCCGATCGTCCCGGCCGGCGCCTTGGCCGGCGACACCGCGAGCGGGGCGCGCCGGTCGGTGAGCACCTGGAGCCAGTCGGTGAACGGGTGCTCGACCCGGGGATCCAGCGTGCGCGGCACGGTGTCGTCGCGGTCGCCGAGGCGTACGCAGCTCGGCGGGTCCGGCCGGCCGGCGGAGGGAAGCGCGCACTGGAAGAGCCCGTCGGCCGTGGCGGCGAGCGAGATGTCGACGGTGCCGCCGAGCGCGCCGCCCGGCACGTCCACCCGCCAGGTGTTGTCGCCGCGCTGGTCACCAGGACCGACCGGTCCCGGCCGTCGCCGCGCTCAGCGTGTAGCCCGCCGTCCTGGTGCCGGTCCTGCGCCGCGGCGGCCAGCGCGGCCAACTCGTCGCGG
>JAEVHO010000239.1 GCA_016802835.1 Micromonospora sp. ATA32
CGGCGGCCCGGCGTTGCGGGCGCCGGGCGGTGCCCCGGCCAACCCGACCGGGCCGCGACCACGGCGCGGACCGCCGGAGGCCGGGGGACGGATCGGACCCAGTCGCACCGATGTCACCCATTACTCCGGCCCGGAAGCGGCGCGCCGGCCGGACGGCGTCAGGGCGCCCCCGCCGTCGCGCCGTCGGAACGCCCCGGCCCCGCCGCCGCGCTTCACTTCCACGTCCGGCCACCCGTCACCCACCACGTCTCATCACCTCACCGTGTTCGATCGAATTGCCTCTGTTGCATCGGCGAGCGTCAGCCTATGCAACGGCGGACACGGACAGTGATTTCACGCTCGCTCCGGTGTAACGGGTGGCGCGGAATCCGGCGGCCCGGCGTTGCGGGCGCCGGGCGGTGCCCCGGCCAACCCGACCGGGCCGCGACCACGGCGCGGACCGCCGGAGGCCGGGGGACGGATCGGACCAGTCGCACCGATGTCACCCATTACTCCGGCCCGGAAGGCGGCGCGCCGGCCGGACGGCGTCAGGGCGCCCCCGCCGTCGCCGCCGTCGGAACGCCCCGGCCCCGCGCCGCGCTTCACTTCCACGTCGGCCACCCGTCACCACCACGTCTCATCACTCACCGTGTTCGATCGAATTGCCTCTGTTGCATCGGCGAGCGTCAGCCTATGCTCGCCCCTTGGGTACGACGCAACCCGCGGCAATGCGCGTCGGAGGCCAGACCAAGACATCAGGTTCCGAATTGGTAAAAGATCCGTACAGGTAAATGCGGCGGCAGCGACAGAGGTCCGGACGGCACCATCCGGCCGCGCTTCCGCATGCCCGGAGGACGCCGGTGATCCGGCCCCCCGGGCGGCCACCGAGGAGGGCAAGGCGTTGCACGCAGGGCAATCCCGCGGATGGACAACCTGGCTGGTCATCGCCGCGGCGGTCGGCACCATCGCCGGCTGCGGCACCGACCGGAGCACGACCGACCGACCCGCTGCGGGCCGCCAGGCAACCGCCGCGGCGGATCGGAATACCGCCGAACAGGCGGCCGGAAAAGCCGCGCTCGCCGCTTATTCCGGCTATCTTGACGCGTCCCGCACGGCGAGCCGACGGAGCGATCCGCGCCATCCGGATCTGACCAGATTCCTGGCCGACCCGCTGCTGACCCGGGTCCGACTGGCAATTCGCGAGGCGAAGGAGCACGGCGCGATGCGTACCGGAACGCTGCTGTCCGACCCCACCGTCACCTCGGTCAGCCTGGACGCCGACCCACCGACGGTGGAGATCCAGGACTGCCTGGACGCCACCCGCTACCGGCTGGTGTACGTGCGGAACCAACGGGTGGTGCCGGGCACCGGCGGGAGCCGTTACCTGGCCACCGCCACCGCGACCCGCTATCCGGACGGCCGCTGGCTGATCAGCGCCGGCGCCGCACACGAGGACCAGCCGTGCTGACCTGGGGAGGAAGGGGTGTCCCGGTCCGGCCCGCCCGGCCCGGGACGCCCCGACGGCTGGTCGTCGCTGTCGGCCTGACACTGTTGCTGGCCGCCGGGGCGGCCGTACCCGCGCTGGCCGCCGCAGCGGCCGACCCCGGCGGCGAGTGCCCACCCGGGTCGAACGACTGCAGCGTCTGGGACGACGACCCGGGCGTACCGGGCGACCCGGGCGGGGCGGGAACACCGGTGGGGACGGCTCCGGCGGCGCGGCGGCCAAGTGCCAGTGGAACGGCAGGGCGATCCCCTGCTACGACGACGTCCTCGGCTGGTTCAACAACGGCAACGGCTGCTACTACAAGCTCGCTGAGCCGCAGCCGACCGCGCCGTCAGGCAAGCAGTGGTACGTCCAGACCTGCAACGGCGGGGACCTCGGCGCGCAGACCACCGTGCTCCTCGACGGCCCGCCGGCCGGCTTCGGCACCCCGCCGGACCCGAAGGAGCTGGCCCGTCGCGCGCTGGCCTCGATCGAACTGCTCCCGCCCCGGGCCGCGGTGGCGCCGCGCAAAAGCAAGGGCGCCGGCCTGGTCGGGCTGCCGGTCTGGATGTGGGCCAGCCCGGGTGTCGGCTACTTCGGACCGCTGACCGCCTCGGCGTCCGACCGCGGCCTCACGGTCTCCATCACCGCCAAGGTCGACCGGATCGTCTGGACCATGGGCGACGGCAAGCGGGTCACCTGCACCGGGCCGGGCACGGCGTACAAGGTCGACGGTCCACGCGCCGGTCTCACCTCACCCGACTGCGGCTACCACCGCGGCTACCCGAAGGCCGGGACCTACCGGGTCAGCGCCACCACGCACTGGACCGTGCACTGGGCCTCCAGCGGGGGCGACAGCGGGGACATCGCCCAGACCCGGACCAGCGGAACGGTCCCGATCGAGATCGACGAACTCCAGGTGGTGACCCGGTGAGCGCGAGGAGTGAGCCGGGGTTGCGAGCCCCGCAGTCGCGAACAGAGGAGACCCGGTGAGCGCGAGGAGTGAGCCGGGGTTGCGAGCCCCGCAGTCGCGAACAGAGGAGACCCGGTGAGTCTGGTGACGCGCAATGGATCGGGGCCGGTGGACGCGCCGGTCGCCCCGCCGAAGGTGGTCCGGCAGCGCCGGATGCGCCCCGGCCTGCTCGGCCTGGCGGTGCTGCTGATCGCCCTGGGCGGGCTGGGCGCGGCGTTCGCCGTCACCTCCGTCCGGGCCACCGGCAGCTACCTCGCGGTGGCCCGGCCGGTCGAGGTCGGCCGGCAGCTCCGCGCCGACGACCTCGTCCCGGTGCAGGTGTCCGGCGGCCAGGGGCTGACGCCGGTGCCGGCCCGCCAGCTCGCCGAGGTGGTCGGCAAGCGGGCCGCCGTCACCGCTGACCCCCGGCACCCTGCTGACCATGGCCCAGCTCACCGACGACCCGCTGCTGGGCCCCGGCCAGCAGCAGATCGCGCTTGGGCTCGAACCGAAACAGGTGCCCGCCCGCAAGCTCCACCCGGGCGACAAGGTGCTGCTGGTCAGCACCCCGGACAAGAGCGCGGACGGCACTGCGCAGGGTGCCGGCACCCGGTTCGAGGCGACCGTGATCGACACCGCCACCCCGGACACCGACGGCGTGGTGGTCTATCTGGCGCTGACTGTGCGGGACGTGCCGGCGGTGGTGGTCCTGGCCGCGCAGGAGCGGATCGCCGTCGTCCTGACCGAGACGGCCTGACCATGGCGATCATCGCGCTGGTCTCGGCGAAGGGCTCGCCCGGCGTCACCACGTCGGCGCTGGCCTGCGCGTTGACCTGGCACCGGCGGCTGGTGCTCGCCGAGTGCGACCCGGCGGGCGGCTCGATCCTCGCGGGCTATCTGGGTGGCGCGCTCGACGGCCCCCGGGGCATCGGCGAACTCGCCGTCGGTGAGCTGCGTGACGGCAACCTGGACGAGGCGTTCTGGTCGCAGCTGGTCGACCTGGACGCCCCCCGACGCGAGCGGCTGCTGCTCCCCGGGGTCGTCGATCCCGCCCAGGCCGGCAGCGTGACCCCGCTGTGGCAGCGGTTCGCCGACTTCTTCGCCGGCCTGGAGCGGGGCCAGCCCCCGTACGACGTGCTGGTCGACTGTGGACGGCTGCAGGTGGTCGGGCCACCGTGGCCGATCCTGCGCGCCGCCGCGGTGGTGCTGCTGGTCACCCGGGCCCAGCTGCCCGACCTCTCCGGCACCCGGGCGATGGTCCGGACGATCGAGCGGGACTTCACCGAGCACCGGGTCCCCCCGGGCACCGTTCGGCTGCTGCTCGTCGGCGGCGGGCACGGCAACGGCGAGATCAGCAAGGCACTGCGGCTGCCGGTGATCGCCCGGCTGCCGGAGGATCCGCGTACCGCGGAGGTGCTCAGCCTCGGCGGCACCGTGCGGGCCGGGCGGCCGCTGATGCGCGCGGCCGGGGCCCTGGAGGTGCCGGTGCGGGCGCTGCTGGAACGCCGACGGGCGCGGTTGGCCTGGCCGGCCGCGGCGCAGGGGGTGCCGGATGCGGTTTGAGCCGGTCTCGCACGACCCGCGCGGGCAGCAGCCCGGCGCCACCTCCACGGTGCCGCCGCTGCCCCCACCGAACGGGCGGCACCAACACCATCCCGCCCCGGGCCAGCCGCCGGCGGTGATCGCGCCGACGCGCCCGCCACGCCGCCGCCACGGCCCCGGGTCGACTTCGCGGTGGTCCGTGAGTTGCGCCGGGAGCTGAGCGAACGGCTCACCCTCTGGCAGCGCGGCCGGGAGTTCGACGCCGACGAGGAGGACGTCGAGCGGGCCCGGCTCGCCGTCGCCGTGGTGGCCGGGTACGCCGACTCGGTCCGCCGGGCCGGCACCCCGATGGCGGCCGGCGAGGAACGGGTCCTGCTCGACCAGGTGACCGCCGAGCTGGTCGGGTTGGGCCGGCTGCAGACTCTGCTGGTCGACGACACCATCGAGGAGGTGCACATCCTCGGCTGCGACCAGGTACGCATCAGCCGGCACGGCGGCGGCGTCGACTGGGCCGAACCGATCGCCGACAGCGACGAGGAGTTGGTGGAGATCCTCCAGCGGCGGCCCGCCGGGCCGGCGCCACCGAGCGGTCACTGTCGACCTCCAAGCCCACCCTCGACCTGCAACTGCCCGACGGCAGCCGGCTGGCCGCGGTGTTCCTGGTCAGCCACCGCCCGTACGCGGTGATCCGCAAGCACAACACCCTCGACGTCAGCCTGGAGGACATCTGCGGCACCCGGGCCGACCTGGACGAGATGATCGACCCGCTGCTGCGCGACTTCCTCCGGGCGTCGATGCGGGCCGGGCTGAACATCATGGTGGCCGGCCTGGCCGGCGCCGGGAAGACCACGGTCATCCGGGCGCTGATGGACGAGATTCCGGCCGACGAGCCGTACGTGCTGCTGGAGGAGAGCCGGGAGCTGCTGCCGGCGCGCCGCCGGCTCAAGCACCGGGCGGTGATGAGCTTCGAGTCCCGGGAGGGACACGGCGAACGCGGAATGGACGGCCGGCCCGCCGGCGAGGTGAGCATCGCCGACCTGATCCCGGTCTCGCTGCGGATGGGCGTGCTGCGGATCATCGTCGGCGAGGTCCGGTCCCGGGAGATCGTTCCGATGCTCCAGGCGATGACCACCAGCCGCGGTTCGATGTGCACGATCCACGCGCGTACTCCGGCCGGGGTGACCGAGCGGATCATCGAGCTGGCCCTGGCCCACGGCCGGGAGATGACCGTCGACCAGGCCCGCCGGATGGCCGGCAACGCGCTCGACCTGATCGTCTACGTCACCGTCGAGGACGAGACCGCGATCGGCGGGCGCAAGCACCGCTTCGTCTCGCACGTCGAGGAGGTGATCGGGGTCGGTGACGGCAACCGGATCACCACCACCAGCGTGTTCGCGCCGGGACCGGACGGCCGGGCCGTCCCCCGGCACCTGCCGGAACGGGTCCGCGACCAGCTGCTCCGGGTCGGCTACGACGCCCGGCTGCTGACCCGGTTCATCGAGGCGGGCACCGGCGCCTGGCGCCGGCCCCGGCACACCCGGCTGGCCCGGCGGTGATCCGGTGAGCGCGAGGAGTGAGCCGGTTTTGCGAGCCCCGCAGTCGCGAACGAAGGTGTTCGATGAGCGCGAGGAGTGAGCCGGTTTCGCGAGCCCCGCAGTCGCGAACGAAGGCGATCCCGTGACCGGCATCGAGCTGATCGCCGTCGTCTCCGGCGCCGCCTGCGTGGCGGGGCTGGTGCTGGCCGTCGTCGCGCTGGTCGGCACCCGCCGGCCACCGCGCTCGGCCCCGGCCGGGGGGCAGTGGCTCAACCGGCTGTGGCGGGGCCCTGGCGCCAGCCGTCGGGAGCAGCGGGCGTACCAACTGCTGCTCGGCGGCGCCGTCGCGGCCGGCGCGCTGGCCTTCCTGCTCACCGGGTTGCCGGTGGTCGGCCTGCTGGTGGCGGTCGCCGTGCCGGGCACGCCGTGGCTGTTCAACGTGGGGCGGGCCGAGCAGCGGGCGATCGCCCGGATCGAGGCGGTGGGCGAGTGGACCCGCCGGCTCAAGGACGTCTCGGCCACCGGTCAGGGCCTCCAGCAGGCGATCATCGGCACCATCGCCACGGTGCCGGAGGAGATCCAGGAGGAGGTACGGCTGCTCGCCGCCCGGTTGCAGGCCGGCTGGCTGGCCCGCTCGGCGCTGCTCGCCTTCGCCGACGAGATCGGCGACCCGGTCTGCGACCAGGTGGTCGCCGCGCTGATCCTGCACCTGACCGACCGGGGCGAGCGCCTCGGCGACGTGCTCGGCTCGATCGCCTCCGCCGCTGCGGCCGAGGTGGCCACCCGGCGGGAGATCGAGGCCAAGCGCACCCAACCCCGGTTCGCGGTTCGCTTCCTCACCGGGATGACCCTGGCCACCGTCGCGTACGGGCTGGTCAACCCGGAGTACATCCGCCCGTACGGCACGCCGGTCGGGCAGGTCGTGATGGCCGTGCTCGGCGCGGCGTTCATCGGGCTGCTGGCCTGGGTGCGGTCGATGAGCCAACCCCCGCGACCGGCGCGCTTCCTGCCCGCCCCCGACCCGGAGGACGGCATGCCGTGATCCTCGAACTGGCAGCTCAGCATCGCAGTGGTCGGTGGGGCGGAGATCGGGCTGGGGCTGTTCCTGGTGCTCCGCGAGGCGCTGCCGGCCACCCCGGCGCTCGGTCCCGCGCTGAGCCGGCTGCACCAGCCGCCGGGTGCCGGCCGGGCCGGGTCGGCCACCGGCGGCTTGGACTGGCTCGGCGGGTTCTCCCGCTGGCTGCGCCCCCCCGCATCGGCAGCTCGCCCTGATCGACCGGACGCCCGAGCAGTACACGCTGTCGGTGCTGGTGTCCGCGCTGGTCGGGCTGGCCACGCCGACCGTGCTCGGAGCCGTCCTGTTCGTCGGCGGCGTTCGGCTGCCGGTGGTCGTACCGGTGCTCGGCAGCCTCGGGATGGCGCTGATCGCCGCCCTGCTCGCGCACCGGGCGGTGCTGGCGAAGGCCGACGGCGCCCGGGACGAGTTCCGCCAGGCCGTCTGCACCTACCTCGACCTGGTCGCGTTGCAGCTCTCCGCCGCGCACGGCCCGGTCCAGTCGCTGGAGCGGGCGGCGGCGGTCTGCGACGGCTGGGTCTTCGACCGGATCCGGGAGTCGCTGCGGATCGCCCAGATGCAGATGCACTCGCCCTGGGACGAGCTGCGTGAACTGGCCGATCGGATCGGCATCCCGGAGCTGGGCGACGTCGGCGCGATCATGCGTTCCTCCGGCAGCGAGGGGGCGCAGGTGCACGAGAGCCTGCGCAGCCGCGCCGACTCGCTGCGCGACCAGATCCGCACCGACAACCTGGCCCGGGCGGAGGGGGTCACCAGCCGGCTCGACATCCCCGGCTCGCTGCTCGTCTTCGTCCTGCTCGGCTTCGCCGTCTACCCGTTCGTCGCCCGCCTGTGAAACCGACCCGAGAAGGAGTACGCCATGCACCTCATCGCCTACCTGCACGTCGCGCTGACGACGCGACTGGCCGAGCTGCGCCAGGAGCCCGAGAGGGGGGACAGCCCGGTCCCCACCGCGGTGATCATCTTCGGTCTGGTGGCCGTCGCGATGGCGGTCACCGCCCTCGCCATGGCCAGGGCCAACAACTGGATGAACGCCGTCCCGAACAACACCGCACCGTAATCGGCTTCATGCGTCGACCAGTGGCATCGGCTGGGCGCCGGGCGGCAGCAGCCGCCCGGCTCCGCACCGCGTCCGCGGGCAACGTCCGCCGGGCCGCCGACGTCGGCGGGCGCCGGCTCACCGCTGGCGGTACGGACCGGGGCGCCAACCCGGTGGAGCTGGCGGTGGTGATGCCGGTGATCCTCGTACTGCTCTTCGCCTCGATCCAGGCCGCCGTCTGGTTCGTCGCCCGGTCCACCGCGCTGAACGCCGCGCAGAGCGGGGTCAACGCCCAGCGCGTGCTGGGGGCCGAGCCCGGCGCGGGCGAGCGGCGGGCGCGCGGCTTCCTCCGGGCGGCCGGCGACTGGCTGGTCGGCTGGGACAGCTCGGGCCCGACCTGCACCACCGGCGCCACCGAGGTGACCTGCACGGTCCGCGGCCGGTCCCTCTCGGTGATCCCGGGCGTCAGCTTCGCCGTGGAACAGACCGCGCATGGCACGGTCGAACGCTGGACGGCGGGGTGAGCGTGATGGGTCACCGTTCCGAGCGCGGCTCGGTCTCGATCGAGGTGGCCGTCCTCGCCCCCGCC
>JAEVHO010000240.1 GCA_016802835.1 Micromonospora sp. ATA32
GCGTCGACCGCCGCAGCTACCTCGCCACACTCACCATCGACATCATCGCAGGCCAACCCGCATTGACAGACCACGGCGATCCTTAACTTCACGGCCTTGTCCTTTAGGGCGGAGAGTCGTCAACTGCTGCGGACCACCGAGGACGGTCCGGTCATCTGCACCGTCGTCCGGGGCGGCTGAGCGCCGCGGACGACGGGTGAGGTGGCTCGAACCGTCGCCCCTGGGCCAACCGTTTTCCGCGTCCCACCCACCGGACGGGGCGGTCGGGGTGGGCCGACTGCCGGCAGGCACCGGCGCTGGCTACGCTGTCGCGTCGGCTCCGACGAGGGAGGACAGATGGCCGTCAGGCCTGCCGGAAAGTCGGAGACGGGATCCGCGCCCGCCGTACTGGCCTCGGTGCCGTGGGTCGTGGTGCTGCTCGGCGCCGGCCTGCTGACCACTCTGCTGATCCTCGCGCTGCTCTCGTTCCGGGGGCGCGAGCAGCTCGCGCCTCCGCCACCGCCGGCGCGCCGATGTACCTGCCCACCATGCCGGCCATGCCGTCCGCCGGGTCGACCACCGATGCCCCGCTCGCCGCGACGGCGCCGACCGCGTCGCCGTCCGGCAGCGCGACCCCGTCGCCGCGGGCCACCTCGCGCCGGCCCACCCCGAGCGCGAGCACCACCCGGCGGCCGGACGCCGCCTCCTCGGGCAGTCTCGGGGCGCGCTACCAGGTGACGGAGAGCGATCGGAACTCGTTCGAGGCCAGCCTGACGGTGTCGAACGGCTCCGGCAGCGTCCAGGACTGGCGGGTGGAGCTGCTGTTCACCGGGAACGTCAAGGGCATCCAGGCGTCGTCGGCGTCGGGGGTGTCGGTGACTTCCCAGGGCAACGGCTGGTACGTCCTGCGCGGGACCAGCCCGCTCGGTGCGGGGGACAGCACCACGGTGGACCTGCGGTTCAGCCGCAGCGGCGCCGGCGACCGGCCCGGCCAGTGCACGGTGAACGGGGCGGCCTGCGTCATCGGCTGACCACCGGACTGTTCAGCGGGGTGGACCTCGCGCCGACGTGGGCCGATGGTTTCGCAAGGTCACTGCTTTGTTGCGACTGTGTTTGCAAGGTATTGCAGAATGTTTCGGCAAGAGCTAGCGTGCGGGCGAATCAGCGACCAGAGGAAGGCCGTCGATGAAACCCCCGCCGATATCCCGCAATGCGTTGCTCGCCGTGGTTTCCACCCTCACGCTCGCCCTCGTCGGCGTCCCGGTCGCCATTCACCAGCTCGGCGCCGATGCCACCGTACGTCCGGCCGCCGCCGACTCCCTTGCGGCCGCCGGCGCGGCCCAGTGGGGCGCCGAGCCCTCCACTGAGGCCCTGCTCAAGGCCGGTACCCCCGCCGGTCGCGCCGAGCAGTTCTACTTCGTCCTGCCGGACCGGTTCGCCAACGGCGACCCGCGCAACGACCGCGGTGGCCTCACCGGCGACCGCCTGGCCACCGGCCTCGACCCGAAGGACAAGGGTTTCTACCACGGTGGCGACCTCAAGGGCGTCATCAACAAGCTCGACTACATCCAGGGGATGGGGACGACGGCCATCTGGCTCGCCCCGATCTTCAAGAACCGTCCCGTCCAGGGCGCCGGCGCGGACGTCTCCGCCGGCTACCACGGTTACTGGATCACCGACTTCACCCAGGTCGACCCGCACTTCGGCACGAACGAGGAGCTGAAGAGGCTGGTCAAGCTCGCCCACCAGCGTGGCATCAAGGTCTACCTCGACGTCATCGTCAACCACACCGCCGACGTCATCAAGTACGCCGAGGACAAGTACGCGTACATCGAGAAGAAGACCTCGCCGTACACCGACGCCCAGGGGCGGGCCTTCGAGGACCGGAACTACGCCGACGGCAGCCGGGACTTCCCGAAGGTCGACACCCGGTCGTTCCCGTACACGCCGACGTTCGCCAACCCGGCCGACGCCAGGGCGAAGGTCCCGGCCTGGCTGAACGACGCGACCATGTACCACAACCGGGGCGACTCCACCTTTTCCGGCGAGAACAGCGAGTACGGCGACTTTTTCGGCCTGGACGACCTCTGGACCGAGCGGCCCGAGGTGGTCAAGGGCCTGACCAAGGTGTACGGCGACTGGATCGCCAGCACCGATGTGGACGGTTTCCGGCTCGACACCGTCAAGCACGTCAACCTGGACTTCTGGCCGCAGTTCAGCCGGGGCATCGAGCAGGCCGCCGAGAAGGCCGGCAAGAAGGACTTCTTCATGTTCGGTGAGGTCTACAGCGCCGACCAGGAGGTCACCTCGACCTACGTGCGGCGCGGGGGCCTGCCCGCCACCCTCGACTTCTCCTTCCAGGAGGCCGCGCGCGGCTACACCGCCGCCGGCGGCTCCGCCAAGGCGCTCGCCGACGTGTACGCCAAGGACGACCTGTACGCCGCCCGGAACACCGACGCCGGCCGGCTGACCACCTTCCTCGGCAACCACGACATGGGCCGGATCGGCTCCTTCATCGCCGCCGCCGGCGGGGACGACGCCAGCCAGCTGCGCCGCGACGAGCTCGCCCACCAGCTGATGTTCCTCACCCGCGGCCAGCCCGTCGTCTACTCCGGCGACGAGCAGGGCTTCACCGGCCCCGGCGGCGACAAGGACGCCCGGCAGGACATGTTCGCCTCGACGGTGCCCGACTACCTCGACGACGACCTGATCGGCACCGCCCGCACCCACGCCAGCGACCAGTTCGACGCCAGCCACCCGCTCTACCGGACCATCGCCGAGCTGGGCCGGCTGCGTCAGGCGCACCCGGCGCTGCGCGACGGCACCCAGGTCACCCGGTACGCGTCCGACGGCGCCGGCGTCTTCGCCTTCTCCCGGATCGACCCCGCCGACCGCACCGAGTACGTCGTAGCGGTGAACAACGCCGCCACCACGCAGACTGTCTCCGTGGACACCTGGTCCGCCGGCGCCACCTTCACCGGCATCTACGGCGGCACGGCCAGCTCCGCCGCCGCGGGCGACGGCAAGCTCGGCCTCACCGTGCCGGCGATGTCGGCCGTGGTCTATCGGGCCGGCACGCCGATCCCGCAGGCCGACGCGAAGCCGACCGTCGCCATCACCTCGCCGGCGCCGGACGCCCCGGTCGCCACCAGGGCCGCCGTCACCGCCAAGGTCACCGGCGACCCGCTGGCCACCGTCACCTTCGCGGCCCGGGTCGCTGGCGGGAAGTGGACGCTGCTGGGCAGCGCCGACAAGGCCCCGTACACCGTCCACCATGACCTGACCGGCCTGGCCGGTGGCACGAGGATCGAGTACAAGGCCGTGGTCCGCGACGGCAAGGGACGCACCGCGGGCACCCGGTCCACCGGACTGGTCGGCACGCCGGCGCAGAGCGCATCGCGGGACTGGGCGGTCGTGCACTACCAGCGGCCCGCCGGCGGGTACGACGACTGGGCCCTCTACACCTGGGGCGACATCGACCCGGCGTACGCCACCACATGGCCCGCGGGGCAGCCGTTCGCCGGCGAGGACTCCTACGGCCGGTTCGCCTGGGTGAAGCTCAAGCCGGGCGCGAAGTCCGTCGGCTTCGTGGTGGTGGACAAGAACGGGAACAAGGACGTCACCAACGACCGGAACATCGATGTGACCCAGACCGGCGAGGTCTGGGTCAAGCAGGGCGACCCGGCGCTCTACCCGACCCGGCAGGCGGCCATCGGCGAGCCCGACCCGGCCGTCGACGAGAGCACCGCGGTCATCCACTGGCGCAAGGCCGACAACAACTACGACGGCTGGGGCCTGCACCTCTGGGACGGCGCCGCCAACCCGACCGACTGGTCCAGCCCGCTCAAGCCGGAGAAAATCGACTCCTTCGGCGCGGTCTTCCGGGTGCCCCTGGCGGCCGGTGCCACCGGGCTGAACTACATCATCCACAACGGTGACGCCAAGGACCTGCCGGACGACCAGCGGCTCGACTTCGCCAGCGCCGGGCACGAGGTCTGGCTGCTCGCCGGGGTCAAGGGGCGGCTGCTGCCGTCCAGTTCCTCCGGCCCGGCACGGGATCTGGACATCACGAAGCAGAAGGCGCAGTGGATCGACCGGTCCACCGTCGCCTGGCAGACCGGGCCGACCGACGGGAAGACGTACGCCCTGGTGGCAGCGCCGACCGGTGGGCTGAGCATCGCCGACGGTGAGCTCGCCGGGACGTACACCACGCTGCCGCTGCGGGCGCAGCGCAACGGGCTCACCGAGGCCCAGCGCGCGGCCTTCCCGCACCTGTGGTCCTACCGGACCTTCAAGCTGGACCGGGCGGACCTGGCCAAAATCCCGGCGGCGCTACGCGGGCAGCTCGTGGTGACCGAGCGGGACGCCGAAGGCGCCCTGCTCGGCGCGACCGGGGTGCAGATCCCCGGCGTGCTCGACGACGTCTACGCCCGGGCCAGCGATGCGAAGCTCGGCGCCACCTTCGCCGGCAAGGTCCCGACCCTCGCGGTGTGGGCGCCGACCGCCCGGAAGGTGTCGCTGCAGCTCTTCGACTCGCCGACCGCCGAGCCGAAGGCCGCGGCGATGAACCGGAACGACCGCACCGGCGTCTGGTCGGTGCGCGGCACGAAGGGCTGGACCGGCAAGTACTACCGCTACCAGGTCGAGGCCTGGCAGCCGGCGGTGCAGAAGGTGGTCACCGCCTCGGTGACCGACCCGTACTCGGTGGCCCTCGCGCCGGACTCGACGCACAGCCAGCTCGTCGACCTGTCCGACCCGGCGCTGGCCCCGTCGGGCTGGGCCACGCTGCGCAAGCCGGCGGCGGTGCCGTCGTCGAAGGCCCAGATCCAGGAGCTTTCCGTTCGGGACTTCTCCATCGCCGACGCCAGCGTGCCGGCCGAGCGGCGCGGCACCTACCTCGCCTTCACCGACCCGCGCACCGCCGGGATGAGGCACCTCACGGCCCTCGGCGACGCCGGGGTCAACTACCTGCATCTGCTGCCGGCGTTCGACTTCGCGACCATTCCCGAGCGGCGGGCCGACCAGAAGCAGCCCGACTGCGACCTGGCCGCGCTGCCGCCGGACTCGGACCAGCAGCAGAAGTGCGTCGCGGCCGTGGCCGAAAAGGACGGCTACAACTGGGGGTACGACCCGCTGCACTACACCGTGCCGGAGGGCGGCTACGCCGTCGACCCGGCCGGCGCGAAGCGGACCACCGAGTTCCGGCAGATGGTCGCCGGGGTCAACAACGCCGGTCTGCGCGTGGTGATGGACGTCGTCTACAACCACACCTCGGCGGCCGGCACCGACCCGAAGTCGGTGCTGGACCAGGTCGTGCCGGGCTACTACCACCGGCTGCTGGAGGACGGCAGCCTGGCCAACTCCACCTGCTGCGCCAACACCGCCCCGGAGCACGCCATGATGGGCAAGCTCGTGGTGGACTCCCTGGTCACCTGGGCCAAGGAGTACAAGGTGGACGGCTTCCGGTTCGACCTGATGGGTCACCACCCGAAGGCGAACATCCTGGCCGTACGCGCCGCGCTGGACAAGCTGACCATGGCCCGCGACGGCGTGGACGGCAGGAAGATCATGCTCTACGGCGAGGGCTGGAACTTCGGCGAGGTGGCGAATGACGCCCGGTTCGTCCAGGCCACCCAGGCCAACATGGCCGGCACCGGCATCGGCACCTTCAACGACCGGCTCCGCGACGCGGTACGCGGCGGCGGCCCGTTCGACGGCAACCCGCGGATCCAGGGCTTCGCCTCCGGGCTCCTCACCGACCCGAACGGCGACCCGGTCAACGGGACGGCGGCCGAGCAGAAGGCCCGGCTGCTGCACGCCCACGACCTGATCAAGGTGGGGCTGACCGGCAACCTGCGCGGTTACCGGTTCACCGACTCGTCGGGCCGGCAGGTCACCGGCGCCCAGGTGGACTACAACGGCGCACCGGCCGGCTACACCGCCGCGCCGGGGGAGGCGGTCACCTACGTCGACGCGCACGACAACGAGATCCTGTACGACGCGCTGGCGTACAAGCTGCCGCAGGGCACCTCGGCGGCGGACCGGTCCCGGATGCAGGTGCTCGCGTTGGCGACCACCGCCCTCGGTCAGGGGACCGGCTTCGTCACCGCCGGCACCGAGCGGCTGCGCTCCAAGTCGCTGGACCGCAACTCGTTCAACTCGGGGGACTGGTTCAACCAGATCCGCTGGGACTGCACCCAGGGCAACGGCTTCGGCGCCGGTCTCCCGCCGGCGCAGGACAACCAGGACAAGTGGTCGTACGCGAAGCCGCTGCTGGCCGATCCGAAGCTGGTGCCGGGCTGTGCGGCGATCAACCTGGCCGACGCCCGGTACGCCGAGCTGCTGAAGATCCGCCAGTCCTCACCGGTCTTCGGGCTGACCACCGCCGACCAGGTGCAGAAGCGGGTGGCCTTCCCGCTCTCCGGTGAGCAGGAGACCCCAGGTGTGCTGACCATGACCCTCGACGCCCGCGGGCTGGACGGGAAGTGGAAGTCGGTGACCGTGGTCTTCAACGGCACTCCGGCGGCGGCGAAGCAGACGGTGACCGGTCTGCGCGGGGCGAATGTGGCGCTGCACCCGGTGCTGCGGAACTCGGCCGACCCGGTGCTGCGGACCGCCTCGTTCGACAACGGGAGCGGTACGTTCACCGTCCCGGCGCGCAGCGTGGCGGTCTTCGTCCAGAGCTGACCCTACGACGATCCGGCCCCCTGCCACCGAGGTGGCAGGGGGCCGGACGACTGCGTGCATCCGTTCGCTGACCGTCGTTCAGTTGAAGCAGTCCTTGACGGTGCCGGCGCAGTTGGTCGGGTCGTTGTTGGTCACGGTCGACTTGTCGTCGAGCTTGACCCTGCCGTCGTTGTTGAGGATGCCGCCGGCGACTCGGTGGGTCTTGGAGGAGTCGGTGGCGGTGTTTTTGGTGACGCGGGTCTTGGTCAGGGTGACCGTGCCCTTGTTGTTGAAGATGCCGCCGCCGTTGAGGGCGGTGTTGCCCTTGATCTCGGTGTCCCGCAGGGTCAGCCTGGCGTTGTCGTCCTTGCTGTCCTTGCCGTCGGGCTCCTGCAGGAAGCCGTCCTTGAGCTTGACGTCGGTGTCGCCGTTGAAGATGCCGCCGCCGAAGCGTCCGGCGGTGTTCTCGAGGATCTTGCTGTCGGAGATGGTGGCGGTGGCGTCCTGCTCGTTCTTGTCACCGCCGTAGGACATGCCTTCCTTCTTGTCCTCGCCGCCGGTGTTGACGATGCCGCCGCCGTCCTTGTCGGCGTGGTTCTTGACGACGGTGACCTTCTCGAGGTTGAGCTCGGTGTTGCGGGCGTAGATGCCGCCGCCGCTGTCGCAGGCGGTGTTCTCCTTGATGGTCGACAAGACGATCTTGACGAACCCGCCGGAGCTGAAGACGCCGCCGCCGTTCTCGCCGGCCCGGTTGCCATCGATGGAGGTCTTGAAGATCTCCACGCTGCCGGCCTCGTCGCGGCCCTCCACGCGCGGCCAGCCGCCCTTGTCCTTGCCGTGTTCCTTGTCCTTGTCCTTGTCCTTGTCCTTGCCGCGGCCGTTGGCGATGCCGCCGCCGTTCTCGCCGGCGGTGTTGTTGCTGATGCGGGACTCGCCGCTCTGATCGCGGGAGAAGTCGTCCTTGCCGTCGGAGGACCCACCCTGAGCGTCGGAGGACCCACCGTCGGAGGATCCACCCTGACCGTGGGAGAACTTGTCCTGACCGTGGGAGGACCCGTCCTTGCCGTCGGAGGACCCCTTGACCTTGAGGATGCCGACGTTGAAGATGCCGCCGCCGTTCTTCTGGGCGTGGTTGTTCTCGACTTCGCTGTCGTCGAGGTCGACCCGGCCGAAGTTGGCGATGGCGCCGCCGTTGCCTTCGGCGTTGTTGCCGGTCAGCTCGACGTTCTTGAGGTGCGCGCTGCCGCCACGCTCGACCAGCAGCGCGCCGCCGTCGGCGTCGCCTTCCTTTTTGGGCGGGCCTGAGGGCGCCGCGTCGGAAGCCTCGAAGATCTGGGCATCCTGGACACCGCCCTGCGCAGCCTGGACTCCGCCCTGGGCGCCCTGGGCTCCGCCCTGCGCACCCTGGGCGCCCTGGGCTCCGCCCTGCGGAGCCTGGGGCGCCCGGCATGCCCGCCCGGCGCCGCCGGTCCGCCGGGGAGCGCCCGGTCCGCCGGGGTGCGGCCG
>JAEVHO010000241.1 GCA_016802835.1 Micromonospora sp. ATA32
GGGGGGGTGGTTATGGTCGTCGGGTGAACCGACTCGCCAGCGCCACCTCGCCCTACCTGCTCCAGCACGCCGACAACCCGGTCGACTGGTGGCCCTGGTGCGACGAGGCGTTCGCCGAGGCGAAGCGGCGGGACGTGCCGGTGCTCATCTCGGTGGGCTACGCCGCGTGCCACTGGTGCCATGTGATGGCACACGAGTCGTTCGAGAACGAGGCCGTCGGCAGGCTGATGAACGACGGCTTCGTGTCGATCAAGGTGGACCGCGAGGAGCGCCCGGACGTCGACGCGGTCTACATGACCGCCACCCAGGCGATGACCGGGCAGGGCGGCTGGCCGATGACGGTCTTCGCCACCCCGGACGGCACCCCGTTCTTCTGCGGCACCTACTTCCCGCGACCCAACTTCGTCCGGCTGCTGGAGTCGGTCACCACCGCCTGGCGCGACCAGCGGGACGCCGTACTCCAGCAGGGGGCCGCGGTGGTCGAGGCGATCGGCGGCGCCCAGGCCGTCGGGGGGCCCACCGCCCCGCTCACCGCCGAGCTGCTCGACGCCGCCGCCGACCAGCTCGCCAAGGAGTACGACGAGAGCAACGGCGGCTTCGGCGGGGCGCCGAAGTTCCCCCCGCACATGAACCAGCTCTTCCTGCTGCGGCACCACCAGCGGACCGGCTCCGAGCGCGACCTGGAGATCGTCCGGCACACCTGCGAGGCGATGGCCCGGGGCGGCATCTACGACCAGCTCGCCGGGGGCTTCGCCCGGTATTCGGTGGACGGGCACTGGACGGTGCCGCACTTCGAGAAGATGCTCTACGACAACGCGCTGCTGCTGCGCGTCTACACCCACCTCTGGCGGCTCACCGGCGAGCCGCTGGCCCGCCGGGTGGCCCGGGACACGGCCCGGTTCCTCGCCGACGAGCTGCACCGCCCCGGGGACGGCTTCGCCTCCGCGCTGGACGCGGACACCGAGGGCGTCGAGGGGCTCACCTACGTGTGGACGCCGGCCCAGCTGGTCGACGCGTTGGGCGAGTCCGACGGCCGGTGGGCCGCCGACCTCTTCGCGGTCACCGAATCGGGTTCCTTCGCCCCTCATTCCGCCTCCGCGCCGCAAGACGGCACTCCGGACGGAAGGAGGGGCGTCGAGCACGGCACGAGCGTGCTGCGGCTGGCCCGGGACGTCGACGACGCCGACCCGGCGGTGCGCGCCCGCTGGCAGGACGTGGTGCGACGGCTGCTGACCGTCCGTGACACGCGGCCCCAACCGGCCCGTGACGACAAGGTGGTGGCCGCCTGGAACGGCCTGGCTGTCACCGCGATCGCCGAGTTCGTCCGTCTCGTCGAGACGCAGGGGTGGGCCGGCGAGGACGACGACGCCAACCTGATGGAGGGCGTCACCATCGTCGCCGACGGCGCCATGCGCGACGCCGCCGAGCTCCTGGCCACCGTCCACCTGGTCGACGGGCGGCTGCGCCGGGTCTCCCGCAACGGCGTGGTCGGTGATCCCCCCGGCGTCCTGGAGGACTACGGCTGCGTCGCGGAGGCGTTCTGCGCCATGCACCAGGTCACCGGCGAGGGGCGCTGGCTGGAGCTGGCCGGGCAGCTGCTCGACGTGGCGCTGGCCCGGTTCGCCGCCCCGGGCGGCGGCTTCTACGACACCGCCGACGACGCCGAGCGGCTGGTGACCCGGCCGGCCGACCCGACGGACAACGCCACCCCGTCCGGTCGGTCGGCGATCGTCGCGGCGCTGGTGGCGTACGCGGCGCTGACCGGCGAGGTGCGCTACCGGGAGGCCGCCGAGGCCGCCCTGTCGACCGTGGCGCCGATCGTCGGCCGGCACGCCCGGTTCACCGGGTACGCCGCCGCGGTCGGCGAGGCGCTGCTCTCCGGGCCGTACGAGATCGCGGTGGTCACCGGGGACCCGGTGGGCGACCCGCTGGTCGCGGCGGCGTACCGGCACGCCCCGCCGGGAGCGGTGATCGTGGTGGGCGCCCCGGACCAGCCGGGGGTGCCGCTGCTCGCCGACCGGCCGAAACTGGACGACCGGTCCACCGCGTACGTCTGTCGGGGGTTCGTCTGCCAGCGGCCGGTGACCACGGTGGACGAGTTGGTCGCCCAGTTGACCGGGGTCGGCGGCGGCCTGCCGGCGTAGCGGCCCCGTCCCGCGGCGCCGGTCGCCGTTGGCTCCTCGGCCCTGCTCCTGCCGGCAGTAGGTGCGCCAGAGGCAACCTGTCGGCCTATTGAGATCGATCTACGTGCGTGGTCTCATGGCGGCCAATGCCTGCCGCCCGGCGGGAACGGGGAGGACAAATCGATGAGGGCAGTCACGGGAGTAAACGTTCAGCAATACTGGGAAAAGGGATACACGATCGTCAGGGGTGTGTATTCCCAGGAGGAGATAGCCGAGTTCCGGCGGGGCGCGCTGGCCGGTCAGGGCAAGCACCCTGGCGACCTGCTGTCCCACCCGGAGCTGCGCAGCGTCGTCACCGACGGACGCATGCTCGACGTCGCCCGACAGATCCTCGATCGCGACGACATCGTCTACTACGCGGACAGCGCGGCGGCGATCCGCGAGGGCGTCCCGAGCTTCCACAAGGACAACGCCGACCGCGACGACCCCGACGGACCGGACTGGGGGTCGCCCTACACGCAGATCCGGTTCGGGATCTACCTGCAGGATCATTACCGTCATTCCGGCGGTCTCAACGTCCGCGAAGGCTCGCACAACAAGGTCAACACCACCGAGGGCCGGGTGCGCCAGCTGTGCACCCGGGCAGGCGATCTCGGTGTGTGGAGCATGCGCACCTCGCACAGCGCCTCGGGCGCCATCCTGCGCTGGCCCTTCCACAACGTGCACCCGCACTATTCGCAGGTGAAGAGGCTCCCGTCCTGGCTGATCGCGCCGAAGGACGGCCAGCGCATCGCGCTCTTCGTCGGCCTCGGCGCCGACGACGCCCACCTCGAGCGCTACATCGACTACCTGAAGAGCCGCGCCTACGTCATCTCGAACTGGAAGCGGACGGCCTGGTCGGAGGAGGCCATCCGGGAGGCCGAGGCCTCGGGGCTCCGGCTGCGCAACGTGCCGGCTGAGATCGTGGGTGTCGAGGGGCTCGGGCAGAACGTCCAGCACCAGCCGATTCCCTACTGAGCCGCGGCTCCAGGGTCCTCGTCCGGATTCGACGCGCTGCCGAGCCCGTCCGGCAGCGCGTCGAACCAGTCGAGCACGGCCCGCTCGTACGCCAGGCCGAAGCGCAACGTCGCCACCGCGTACGGCTCCTCGGCCGCCGCCTCCTCCGTCAGCCCCGCCGCGGCCGCCTCGTAGAACGCCAGCCGCTGCGCGTGCGAGGCTCGGTGCGTGTCCAGGAATCCGGCCAGCCGCTCCGCCGGCAGGTGCCGGCCGAAGAGCACGGTGAGCAGCAGGGGAAACCGGATCGTCTCCGGCCCGGGAGGCCGTTCGATCCACTCGGCGAACGCGGCCCGTCCGGCGTCGTGATCTCGTACGGCTGGCGGTCCCGCGGGCCGCGCTCGCCGGCCCGGACCAGTCCGGCCGCGGCCATGGCGGTGAGCTCCCGGTAGACCTGGCTCTGGGTGAGCGACCAGAAGGCGCCGATCCGCTGCTCGGCGACGGTGACCAGATCCCAGCCGGTCATCGGGCCGTCGTGCAGGAACCCCAGCAGCGAGGCGGCGGTGGCGTTCAGGGGCCGGGCGGGCATGCGTTCTCCTTCAACCTGCTTGACATCCCATTGTGTCAGGTCGCACGATGAGGGCGTGCACCTCCCACAGTGGGAGGTCGGGGGAGGGCTTCATGCACACTGTCCTGCTCGTGATCCACGCCGTCAGCGGCGCCACCGGCCTGCTTCTCGCCGCCCCCGTGCTGCTCGCGCCCAAGCGGCGCGGCCGGCACACCCTGCTCGGCCGGGCGTACGCGGTGACCGCCGTCGGCCTTAGCCTCAGCGCCTTCGGCCTCTTCGCCTACCGTCCCGCCGAGCTGTGGGGGCTGGCCGTGCTCGGCGCGCTCACCCTCGGCTGGCTCATCGGTGGACTCTGGTTCGCCCGTCGCCGCCCCCTCGGCGGTCGGGGTTGGCGCATCTGGCACCTCAACCTGATGGGCAGCACGGTGATCGCGTTCGTCACCGGCTTCGCCGTCCAGATGACCAACGGCAACCTGGTCGCCTGGCTGGCGCCCACCCTGGTCGGCTCCGCGTTGATCGCCCGGCGCACCGCGCGCGAGGTGGCCCGCGCCCCGCGCCGCGCGTCGTGGTGGCCACGACCCCGCGCTGACCTCCCCGCCGTCGCCGCCGGCGATTCCGCCCTCCGGGCGGTGCGTACGCCCCGCCCCGATAGGCTGACGCCGTTATGGATTCCCGTACCGGTCTTCCCGTTGTCGGCATGGTGGGCGGCGGCCAGCTGGCCCGGATGACCCACCAGGCCGCGATCGCCCTCGGCCAGTCACTGCGCGTCCTCGCGCTCGCCCCGGACGACGGCGCCGCGCTGGTCGCCGCCGACGTCCAGTACGGCGACCACACCGACCTCGCCGCGCTGCGCACCTTCGCCAAGGGCTGCGACGTGGTCACCTTCGACCACGAGCACGTGCCGACGGAGCACATCCGGGCGCTCGCCGCCGAAGGCGTCACGCTGCACCCGCCCGCCGACGCGCTGCGGTACGCCCAGGACAAGCGGGCCATGCGGGAGCGGCTCTCCGAACTCGGCGCACCGGTGCCGGCCTGGCGTCCGGTCGCCGGACCGGCCGACCTGGTCGGCTTCGGCGACGAGACCGGCTGGCCGGTGGTGCTGAAGGCGGCCCGCGGCGGATACGACGGCCGGGGCGTCTGGATGGTGGACGACGCCGCCCAGGCCGCCGCACTGGCCGCCACGCTGCTGGCCGGCGGCACCGAGCTGATCGTCGAGGCGAAGGTGCCGCTGCGCCGCGAGCTGGCCGTGCAGGTCGCCCGGTCGCCGTTCGGCCAGGTGGCCGCTTACCCCGTGGTCGAAACCGTGCAGCGGGACGGCATCTGCGTCGAGGTGCTCGCCCCCGCGCCGGACCTGCCGGAGGAGCTGGCGGTCGCCGCCCAGCAGCTCGCCATCGACCTGGCCACCTCGCTCGGCGTGGTCGGGCTGCTCGCCGTCGAGCTGTTCGAGGTCGCCGCTGCCGCGTCGCCTGCCGCCGGGATCGTGGTCAACGAGCTGGCGATGCGCCCGCACAACTCCGGGCACTGGACCATCGAGGGGGCTCGGACGTCGCAGTTCGAGCAGCACCTGCGGGCCGTGCTCGACTACCCGATGGGAGACACCTCGCTGGCCGCGCCCGTCGTGGTGATGGCGAACGTGCTCGGCGGCGAGCCGGGCGGGATGTCGATCGACGAGCGGCTGCACCACCTCTTCGCCGCCGAGCCCGGTGCGAAGGTGCACCTCTACGGCAAGCAGGTGCGACCCGGCCGCAAGATCGGGCACGTCACCGTGCTCGGCGACGACCTGGACGACGTACGGGCACGGGCCGCGCGGGCCGCCCGCTGGCTGCAGGAGGGTGACGGTGAGCGCGAGGAGTGAGCTTGCGAGCCCCGCAGTCGCGAACGAAAGGCAGGCCAGCGTGAGCACGGTCGGGCTGATCATGGGCAGTGACTCGGACTGGCCGACGATGAAGGCCGCCGCCGAGGCGCTGGGCGAGTTCGAGGTGCCCTACGAGGTCCAGGTGATCTCGGCGCACCGCACCCCGGTCAGGATGATCGACTATGGCCGGGCCGCCGCGGACCGGGGTCTCAAGGTGATCATCGCCGGTGCGGGTGGCGCGGCGGCGCTGCCGGGCATGATCGCCTCCGTCACCCCGCTGCCGGTGATCGGCGTGCCGGTGCCGCTGAAGCACCTCGACGGGATGGACTCGCTGCTGTCCATCGTGCAGATGCCGGCCGGCGTGCCGGTGGCCACCGTGTCGATCGGCAACGCCCGCAACGCGGGGCTGCTCGCCGTACGCATCCTGGCCGCGAGCGACCGGACCCTGCTCGACCGGATGTCGGCGTACCAGGCCGATCTGGAGGAGTTGGTGGCGGAGAAGGACGCGGCGCTGCGCGCCTCCCTGCGCTGACCCGCCGACCACCCGGACCACCCCTGGAATTTCACCGCATGCCGCGCAGGGCGGTCTGCAGCCGTTCCTGGGTCCGCCGGCGCCGCTCGTTGCTCGCACCGAGCACCAGCAGGACGAGCCCGACCGGGATCATCACCAGCCACGGTCCCAGGTTGAACAGCGCGTGCACGGCGGCGATCACGGTCACCGTCGCCCCGACGATCACCGGCGCCTGCTGCCGGCTGGTCGAGCCGAAGGTCAGCACGGCCACCGCACCGAGCAGCAGCAGCACCTGGCGCAGCGTGCTCGAGTCGGTGGCCAGCACGATCGCCAGGGTCGGCACGAAGGCGGTGACCAGCGCCGGCCCGTACGCGACCCAGCTGCTCAATTCCGCCCGGTGCCGCAGTTCGAGCACCCCGACCAGCAGGGCGAGCGCCGCGAACGGCAGCGTGTACGCCTCCGGCAGCGCCACGTCCGCGACCCGCATCATGATCCACCAGGCGCTGATCTCGCAGACCACCACCGCCCAGAACAGGATCCGCCGTTCCACCGGGCGGCGACCGGGCCGGGTCGCGGCCACCCCGAGCACCGCACCCCAGGCGGCCAGCAGCGCGGCGATGTGCCGCGGCGAGTCGAAGGCGAGCGCCAGGGCGATCAGCGCGGCGGCGTACCCGCTCCACTCCACCGTCGCGGCCTCGCGCTGTGCCTCCGGTTGCCGCAGCCGGGGCAGCGTGGCGACGAAGACCTGCAGGGCGGCACCGACCGCCAGCACCCCGAACGCGGACCAGACCGCGGCCAGCCCGGCGACCAGGCCGGCGGTGAGCGCGAAGAGCTGCGCCATCAGCGAGGCGAACAGCCAACCCAGGATGCGGGCCCGCTGGGTGGTGCCGAAGAGCGCGGCGACCGTACCCACGCCCACCGCCCCACCCAGGGTGAACAGGGTCAGCCCCCGGGTGGCCAGGGCGCCGGCCAGCCCGGACCCGCCGGCGGCCAGCCCGATCGCGAAGACCAGGACCCGGGCCAGCCGGAGCGAGCGGGCCCGCTCCGTCAGCCGCGGGGGCAGGGTCAGCGCCAGCCCCAGCATCGAGATGGTGAAGACGGAGAGCCCGGCCAGGGCGCTCGCCGGCCAACCCTGGCCCAGCGCGACCGGCGTGATCAGCAGGGTGACGGCGGCCCCGGGCAGGACCACCGGCACGGCCCGGGACCGTCGGCCGCCGCTGAACCCGGTGGCTGCCAGCGCGGCGGTGACGGTCAGCAGCAGCGCGGTCAGCACGTGCGTCGGGTCGACCACGTCGGCCGGTGGGTCGAGCAGCTCCGGCGGTGGCCCCTGCCAGATCCGCGTCAGCGTCCGGTAGGGATCCGCGAGCGCCACCACCAGGGTCGGCCCGATGGAGGCCACCGCCAGGGCGGTCGGCAGCGCGGCCGCGGCGAGGGCTCCGGCGGCGGGGCTGACCCGCCAGCGCCGCTGCGTACCGTCGTCCGGCAGCCGGCGCATCGCCCCGTCCAGCAGCACGCCCAGCGTCGTACCGGCTGGGCCGAACCAGTGGGCGGCACGGTGGCTCCGCGGATCAGCTCGGCGAGCACGCCCAGCAGCGCCGCGGCGGCCGCGTACACGCCGACCGGCAGACCGGTGAAGATCGCCCCCACCGCGCTGACCGTCGCGCCGCCGACGACGGCCGCGCTGGCGTACGGCAGGTACTGCGGGACCTGGCGGCGGGCCGCGGCCACCGCCGCAACCCCCAGGCTCGACGCGGCCAGCGCGGCGGTCAGCACCACCTGGGGCGAGCGACCGAACTCGGCTGCCAGGGCGGCGACCGCCCCCGGCGACGCGAGCAGGGCGGCGCCGACCGCGGCGCCACCGATCTGCACCAGGTGTGGCGGCATCCCCTCGGTCTCGATGTCCTCCACCAGCGGGGCGGCGAGCACCCGGGCCAGCGTGGCCACCACCACGCCGATCAGCGAGATGCTGCCCACGCCAGGGCGGTGGTCCACGGGCGACCAGCCCGGCGCCCGCCGCGGTGCAGGGCGCGACCCCGGCCACGGG
>JAEVHO010000242.1 GCA_016802835.1 Micromonospora sp. ATA32
GACCGGGCCGCCGCGGCGCTCATCGCCGCCGGCGTCGACCCCGCGCCCGCGGCGAGTCGCTCACCGTCGAGCAGTTCGCCGCGATCGCCGCGTCGGCTCCGGCCGGTACGCCCACCGCCCAGTAGGCTGGCGCCGTGCCCGCCGACCAGGTGTACGAATGACCGCGCAGCCGTACTGGCGGATCGAGCAGAATCCGGTGCATGTGAACGCGTACGACCTGGTTGACGGCCGGTACGAGCTGGCCGCCGACTCCGCCGAGGAGCTGATCGTGGAAAAGCCGTTCGACATCGGCCTGCGTGTCCGGGACGTCACCCCGTGACCGAGGCGTGGCGACCGGACGACGACGAGCAGCGCCGAGGGGCCAGCGGACCGGTCCGGGTGCGGGTACCAGCCAAGATCAACCTGCACCTCGGGGTGGGCCCGCTGCGGCGCGACGGCTACCACGAGCTGAACACCGTTTACCACGCCATCTCGATCTACGACGAGATCACCGCCCGACGGGGTGACACGCTCGCGTTGACCATGGAGGGCGAGGGCACCGGCGAGCTCGCCCTGGACGACACCAACCTGGTCATCCGGGCGGCCCACGCCCTCGCCGGGTACGCCGGCGTCATGCCGCACGCCCGGCTGCACCTGCGCAAGCAGATCCCGCTCGCCGGCGGCCTGGCCGGGGGGCAGCGCGGACGCCGCCGCCACCCTGGTCGCCTGCGACGCGCTCTGTGGCACCGGGGCTGTCCCGCGACGAACTGGCCGCGATCGCCGCCGACCTCGGCTCCGACGTGCCGTTCCTGATCCACGGCGGCACCGCGCTCGGCACCGGCCGGGGCGAGGCGGTCAGCCCGGTGCTGGCCCGGCCCACCCAGTGGCACTGGGTGGTCGCCATCGCCGACGGGGGGGCTCTCCACCCCGGCCGCCTACCGCGAGCTGGACCGGCTGCGCGCCGCCAGCTCCGCCACCGAGCCGCTGGACAGCACCGACGCGCTGCTCGCCGCGCTGCGCCAGCGCGACCCGGCGGTCCTCGCCGCCGCCCTCGGCAACGACCTGCAGGATGCCGCGCTGTCGATGCGACCCGCCCTGGCCGCCACGCTCAAGGCCGGTGAGTCGGCCGCGCGCTCGCCGGCATCGTCTCCGGCTCCGGGCGACCTGCGTCTTCCTCGCCGCCGGCGAGGCCGACGCCGGCCGGATCGCCGCCGAGCTGGCGGCGGCGGCGTCTGCCGGGAGGCGCGCACCGCGCACGGGCCGGTGGCCGGAGCGCGGATCAGCTGACCGCGGGCTCCGCGTACCCTTGAGGTTCCAGGCGTCCCACGTGCCCCCGGGCACCGGGACGCCTTGATCATGGGAGGTAGGTGAGGTCGTGGCCAACATCGTCAACCTGGACCGGGTCTCCAAGGGCTACGGCGCCGCCGGGCCGCTGCTCACCGACGTCTCGCTCGGCCTGGACGACTCCGACCGGATCGGCGTGGTCGGGCTCAACGGCGCCGGCAAGTCCACCCTGCTGCGGATGCTCACCCGCACCGAGGAGCCCGACGACGGGCGGGTCACGCACCGCCGCGACCTGCGGGTCGCCTGGCTGCCGCAGAACCTCCAGCTCGCCCCGGACCTCACCGTCCGGGACGTCGTGCTCGGCACCGCCTGGCTGGGCGAGAGCATGGGCGCCGAGCACGAGTGGGCCGGCGACGCCGGCGTCCGCGCCATCCTCGACGGCCTCGGCATGCCGTACCTCGGCCTCGACCAGCCGATCGGCCCGATGTCCGGCGGCGAGCGGCGGCGGGTCGCCCTGGCCGCGCTGCTGGTCCGCGACTCCGACCTGCTCATCCTCGACGAGCCCACCAACCACCTCGACGTCGGCGGCGTCGACTGGCTGGCCCGGCACCTGGTCGACCGCAAGGGCGCCCTGGTCGTGGTCACCCACGACCGGTGGTTCCTCGACGCGGTCTGCACCGACACCTGGGAGGTCGCCGACCAGACCGTCCGCGCGTACGAGGGCGGCTTCGCCGCCTGGACGCTGGCCCGGGTGGAGCGGGAACGGGTCGCCGCGACCACCGAGGCCCGCCGGCAGAACCTGCTCCGCAAGGAGATCGCCTGGCTGCGCCGCGGCCCGCCGGCCCGGACGTCCAAGCCGCGGTTCCGGATCGACGCGGCCAACGCACTGATCGCCGACGTGCCGCCGGCGCGCGACACCATGTCGCTGCAGCGGCTCGCCACCGCCCGGCTCGGCAAGCAGGTGTACGACCTGGAGCACGTCCGGCTGCACGCCGGCCCCAAGGAGATCCTGCACGACGTCACCTGGCAGGTCGGCCCCGGCGACCGGATCGCCATCCTCGGCGCCAACGGGGCCGGCAAGACCACTCTGCTGCGGATGCTCGCCGGGATCACCCGGCCCGACGGTGGCCGGTTCGTCACCGGCTCGACGGTCCGGCCGGCGTTCCTCTCCCAGGAGCTCACCGAGCTCCCCGGCAACCTGCGGGTGCTGGAGGCGGTCGAGGAGGTCGCCCGCCGGGTCCAGCTCGGTGACCGGGAGATCTCCGCCGCCCAGCTCGCCGAGGTCTTCGGCTTCGACGACCGCCGGCTCTGGACGCCGGTCAGCGACCTCTCCGGCGGGGAACGCCGTCGCCTGCAGATGCTGCGGCTGCTGGCCGGCGAGCCGAACGTGCTGCTCTTCGACGAGCCCACCAACGACCTCGACACCGACACCCTGGCCGCGCTGGAGGATCTCCTCGACTCCTGGCCGGGCACCATTGTGGTGGCCAGCCACGACCGGTACCTGATCGAGCGGGTCACCGACGTGGTGTACGGGATGTTCGGCGACGGGCGGCTGGTGCACCTGCCCGGCGGCGTCGACGAGTACCTCGCCCGCGCCGAGGCCGTCCGCCAGGGACGCGAACCGGGCCCGGCCGCCCCGGCCGCCGGGCCGGCGACCACGACCGCGAGCGGCATGTCCGCCGCCGAGGCCCGGGTCGCGAAGAAGGAGCTGAGCCGGCTGGAACGTCAGATCGCCAAGCTGGACCAGCGCGAGGCGGCCCTGCTCGACCAGTTCGCCGCCCACGCCACCGACTACGCCAAGGTCGCCGAACTCGACGCCCAGCTGAAGGACCTGCGGGCCGAGCGGGAGCAGACCGAGGAGACCTGGCTGACCCTGGCCGAGGAACTGCCGGGCGGCTGACCCGGGCGCCGACCGGCCCGGACGACCGGCGCGGCAGGGGGTGTGCGGCGTCACAGCGCCACGTGCTGGACAATCGTCGGCGACCCCTCAACCAACCGGCGTTGGAGACACAGACATGGCCCATACCCCCGTCAACCACCCCGCGCGCCGATCTACCGGGCGATCGGCGGGCTCGTTGGTCTGTACCTGGTGGCCTTCGGTGCGCTCGGGATCATCGCGAGCGCCGGCAACGACGTCCTCGCCCAGGATGACACCCGGGTCCTCGGCCAGGGGACGAATCTCGGACACTCGCTCCTGAGCGTCCTGATCGGGCTCGCGGTCGTGGCCGGCACCGCGATCGGCCGCAACCTCGACGTGATGATCAACCAGTGGCTGGCGTACGCCCTGATGGTGCTCGGCCTGGCCGCGCTGGCCTTCATCCAGACCGACGCCAACATCTTCAACTTCAGCATCGTCACCGTGATCGTGACCATGGTCCTCGGCATGGTGCTGCTGATGGTCGGCATGTACGGCAAGGTCGGCTCCGAGGATGAGCAGAAGGCCTGGCAGGACGCCCGACTGGTGCTCTGAGCGACGCCCCGGGCGGGTGGCCCCGCAGCCCGCCCGGGACTTCGACCGCCTCCAGCCGGCCGGCGCCCGTGCCGGTCGGCCTTTCCGTGCCTCCGGCCCGGCGGTTCGCCGGACAGCCACTCCCGTCCCGGGTGACAATCTCCACAAAAGGTGACGGGGTCGGATGGAGGACGAGGCATGGCGCACTTTCCGGTCAACCACCCGGCGCGGCCGATCTACCGGGTCCTCTCCGGACTCGTGGGGCTCTACATCCTGATCTTCGGCGTCTGGGGCGTCGCCGAGACCTGGGGCGAGCCGCTCTTCGGCCGGGGCAACCACTGGGTCCTCGGACTCCGCACCAACCTGGCGTTCTCGCTCGCCTCCGTGGTCTTCGGGATCGTGCTGATGATCGGCGCGTCCCGCCGCGGCAACCTCGGTCACTACATGAACCTGACCGCCGGCGTGATCTTCCTGGCCACCAGCATCCTGATGATGGCCGTGCTGCAGACCGAGGCGAACTTCCTCAACTTCTCGATGTCCACGGTCATCGTGTCGATGCTCTTCGGCCTGGTGCTGCTCGGCACCGGCCTCTACGACAAGGTCGGCCCCCCCCGACCACGCCGAGGCCGAGCGACGCCAGCGCAACCACACGATCCCCGAGGTCCGCTCCCAGTGACGACCTCCAGGGTCAGCGGGGGCGCACGGTGATCAGGCCGGGCTTGGCCTCCAGGTGGGACAGCCCGTTCCAGGCCAGGTTGACCAGGTGCGCGGCCACCGTCTCCTTGCGCGGCTTGCGCACCTCCAGCCACCACCGGCCGGTCAACGCCACCATGCCCACCAGCGCCTGCGAGTAGAGCTCGGCCAGCTTCGGGTCGTAACCCCGGCTGGAGAACTCGGCACCGAGGATGTGCTCGACCTGGTGCGCCACGTCGTTCATCACGCTGCTGAAGTTGCCGGCCGCGGACATCAGCGGTGACTCCCGGACCAGCACCCGGAAACCGCTGGCATCATCCTCGATGTAGCCCAGCAGGGCCAGCGCCGCCTGCTCCAGCAGCTCCCGCGGGTGGCCGGCGGTCAACGCCGTGGTGATCCGGTCGAGCAGCGCCCGGACCTCCCGATCCACCACCACCGCGTAGAGCCCCTCCTTGCCGCCGAAGTGCTCGTAGATCACCGGCTTGGAGACCTTGGCGCGGGCCGCCACCTCCTCGATCGAGGTGGCATCGAAGCCGCGCTCGGCGAAGATCTGCCGACCGATCGCGATCAACTGCTCGCGGCGCTGGGCCGCCGACATGCGTACCCGGGAGGCGGGCTTGGCGGCCGCCGCGGGCACCGCCCGCCGCCGGCCGGTGGTGCCGTCGTTGCCCGGGACATCCGCCATGTCGTCACCTCGCCGGCGCTCGGTGACGCCCTGCCGTGGGATGCTGCCTCCGCTGTGCCCCGCTCACGCCGTCGCCCCACCGGCATCCGATCCGCCGGCGCTGCCGCGCCGTCCGACCGTACCCGTGCCGGACAAGGCCGCCGGGCCGCCGTGCCGTCCGACACTGCCCCCGCTTCGCTCGGTCACCCGGCAATACTGCCAGGTAACCCTCCGACCCACCGACCGGTTATCGCGGCGCGACCGGCTTCGCCAGCTTGGCCGCGATCCGCTCCGGCTTCGGCCAGCGGACGTCCTGGGCCGCGCCGATCCGCTCCAACAGCCAGATCACCCGGGCCGACATGTCGATCTGGCCGCGCAGCACGCCGTGCCGGGCGCTGGTCGGGTCCGCGTGGTGCAGATTGTGCCAGCTCTCCCCGAACGACAGCACCGCCAGGGGCCAGAAATTGCTCGCCCGGTCGCCCTGCCGCAGTGCGAACGGGCGCTCGCCGTAGACGTGGCAGACCGAGTTGATCGACCAGGTCACGTGGTGCAGCAGCGCGATCCGGACCAGGCCGCCCCAGAAGAGCGCGGTCAGCGCGCCCTGCCAGGACCAGGTCAGCAGCCCGCCCATCAGTGCCGGGCCGAGCACCGAGACCACCACCAGCACCGGGAAGAGCCGGTCCACCCGCCTGACGTCCCGGTCGGCGAGCAGGTCCGGCGCGAAGCGCTGCCGGTTGGACAGCTCGCGGCCGAAGAGCCAGCCGACGTGTGCGTGGAACAGGCCCCGGGTCAGGCCCGGAACGCTCTCACCGAACCGCCACGGCGAGTGCGGGTCGCCCTCCAGATCCGAGAAGGCGTGGTGCCGCCGGTGGTCGGCGACCCATTGGATGACCTCGCCCTGGACCGCGAACGATCCCGCGACCGCCAACGCCACCCGCAGCCACCGGCTGGCCTTGAACGAGCCGTGGGTGAAGTACCGGTGGAAGCCGACGGTGATGCCGAGTCCGGAGACCAGGTACCAGAACCCGGCGACGACCGCGTCGGTCCAGGTCAGCCAGCCGCCCCAGGCGACCGGCACGGCAGCGATCAGGGCCAGGAACGGGATCGTCACGAAGGACCAGAGCGCGATCAGGATGCCCCGGGACTGGTGGCCGGTGGTGAGGGGCTTGGGGCCGGCGGCACCGGGTTCGGCGGCGTTGGGGTCACGCAGAACGGTCGACATGGCACCTCGCAAAAGGGGACGGAGAGATCACGAAGTTACGCCTACGTCACCGTAACTTCCGGCCCGGTGGATTGCACGGGACAGTCTCCGATGTGAATGGATGGCTGTCATGAGTCGGCGCATGCGAGCGCCCGCGTGGTCGGGAGCTGTACTGGCGGATCGCGGGGCTGAACATGCCGATCACATAGGGGTGGGGTGTCCGCATGGAGAGGCGCTACTCTGAGGGCGACCCTTCGGCCGTGGTGTAATTGGCAACACCCGGGTCTTTGGTACCCGTATTTCAGGTTCGAACCCTGGCGGCCGAGCTGTTCGTATAAGTCCCTTCCAGGGGTAACGGGGGAACATCCCGCGCGGCGTGGTTAGCATGGCCGCGAGACTGTCCGCCGTCCCGACGGGAGCCCGCGTCGTGTCCCAGCCCCACCTTCGCACCGTTGTCGTGCTCGCCGCCGGTGAGGGCAAGCGGATGAAGTCGGCCCTGCCCAAGGTGCTGCATCCGCTGCTCGGCCGGACCCTGCTCGGTCACGTGCTGACCGCCGCCGGGCCGCTGGCCGCCGACCGCACGGTGGTCGTGGTCGGCCACGGCGCCGAGCAGGTCCGCGCCCACCTCACCGAGGTCGCCCCGGACGCCACCCCGGTTCTCCAGGCCAAACAGCTCGGCACCGGCCACGCGGTCCGGATCGCGCTGGACGCCGTACCGGACGCCGCCGGCACCGTGGTCGTGATCAACGGCGACGTGCCGCTGCTCCGGCCCGACACGGTCGCCGCGCTGGTGGCAGCGCACGAGGGCGCGGGCGCAGCGGCGACCGTGCTCGCCGCCGAGGTGCCCGACCCGACCGGCCTGGGCCGGATCGTGCGGGACGACGCCGGTCGGCTGGAGCGGATCGTCGAGGAGCGCGACGCGACCCCGACCCAGCGGGCGGTACGGGAGATCAACGCCGGCATCTACGCGTTCGACGCGGTCCGGCTGCGGGACGCGCTTGGCAAGCTCTCCACCGACAACGACCAGGGCGAGGAATACCTCACCGACGTCTTCGGCCTGCTCGTCTCGGCCGGCGAGCCGGTGGCCGTGCACGTCGCCGCCGATCACGTGGAGACGCTGGGCTGCAACGACCGGGTCGAGCTGGCCGCGCTGCGCGGGTTGCTGCGCGACCGGGTCAACGAGGGCTGGATGCGTACCGGGGTGAGCATCCTCGACCCGGCGACCACCTGGATCGACGTCACCGTCGCGGTGGACCGGGACGCGGTGATCGACCAGAACACCCAGCTGCGCGGGGGCACGGTGGTGGGCGCGGAGGCCGTCGTCGGGCCGGACGTGACGCTGATCGACACCGTCGTTGGTCCGGGCGCCACCGTGCTGCGCAGCCACGCGGTGAACGCCGAGGTCGGCGCGGGCGCCAGCGTCGGCCCGTACGCGTACCTGCGACCGGCGGCCCGGCTGGCCGAGAAGTCCAAGGTCGGCACGTTCGTCGAGGTGAAGAACTCCGAGATCGGTGCGGGTGCGAAGGTGCCGCACCTGTCGTACGTGGGTGACGCGACGATCGGGGCGAAGGCCAACATCGGCGCGGCGACCATCTTCGTTAACTACGACGGGGTGAACAAGCACCGGACGACGGTCGGCGAGGCGGCCTTCGTCGGCTGCGACACCAGCCTGATCGCGCCGGTCGAGGTGGGCGCCGGGGCGTACATCGCCGCGGGCAGCGCGATCACGCAGGACGTGCCGCCGGGCGCGCTCGGGGTGACCCGGGCGCCGCAGCGCAGCATCGAGGGCTGGGTGGTCCGCAAGCGGGCCG
>JAEVHO010000243.1 GCA_016802835.1 Micromonospora sp. ATA32
CCCGAGCAAAGCCGAGCAGACCACCGCCCGACCGCCAGCGTCCGAACGTGCGTCAAGGTCCCATTGACGTGGCGGGTCGGGCGGCGGCCCGCTCCCCGGAGGGCGGGTCGAGGGCAGACGGGATGGCTGGGGTGGCCTTCTCTAAAGTTTTGGTGCGAGTGCGGATGCGACCATATCGCGGAGCGTGAACTGTCAGATGGGCAACGAGTTATTGCAATCTGTGATCACTGTCTTTGGCCTGCCGTTGGCTAGCGTACACACTGTCCATGGACGAGGAAACGCTTGCATCGATATCGGACGGAACCGCAGAAGTTCCACCCGAAAAAGCAGCATTTTTCAACGGCCTTCTCCAAAAACGCATTCGGCTTCTCGACAGCAGTCAGCCCGCCATTCACGCATCCCGCCAAACTTGTCTTCGAACAGGCCGTGCTGTCTGATGAGTTTCTGAGTAAGCTATTTCCTTCTCCCGGTGCAGACGGTATGTCAACGATGGCTCGGGTGTCTACAAATACGGGGCGATCCGGCGGTGTGCAACTAGCGGTATTTTCGACGCTAGTGCTCCAAGCTGCCTACGTTCTTATGCGAATGGCCTTGCAGTTGGACCCCGCATCGTATAAGAGTTGCATAGTTAGAACAATCGACATGATCCGGCAGTCGGTCAACGGCGAAGCGACATCGGTACCCGCCTAGGTAGGGGTGGGCAACATCTCCGTGCCCGACGAGGTGCGACTTCCGTGGGGCATTCTACGGCCTTATCCCTACCCTACTAAGCTTGAGCTTATACCAATTGACGCCCGACCTTCGGTGACGGGCGAATCAGGGAAAACGGTGCTCGGTGCGATCATAGAAATGAGTTATCCGTACCGAGTAAGGATCAGCGGGGAGGAGTCGAACGAATATCCGTTCGTATGGCCTGAAGGTATGGATAACGACCGAGCGCAGATCGACGAGTACTTTGCGCTGACCTCCTTGGCTTGCATCTTGGCGATCGACAGGAATCCGCCAGTCGCATTAACGCGCCTATGGACACTGACCTTCGACCCACTTTCTTTCGGCTCCAACATTTCCTGGAGATCGAACGCCAGCTCACCAGTAGAGTTCTACTCTATTTCGGCAAAAGAGGAAGGGTCAGAAGTCAGTCGCTGGGCAGAGATCGTGACTGCCGCTGACGCGAAGCGGATAGACATCGCTATCAGACGGATACTGTCGGCAGGGGCGGAGCGACCCAATCCGGAGGATGGGTTCGTAGATGCAGTAATCGCCTGGGAAAACATCTTTGCTGGGACAAGTCAAGGGGGAACTATCTTTCAGAATCTGTGCCGCGATGTCAAAGCTCCTTTCGGAAGACTCGACGGCGAGGCTGGCAAAACACAGGGAATTGACTAGCCTATACAACAAAAGAAGTGCTGTCGTGCATGGTGCGACTGACTTGAGCCCGACCGACGCGGTTCCGCTTCGCGACTCAGCTCTTGGGGCAATTGTTCCATGTCTGCGTAAATTGTATCTGGATTTTCCTGATCTAATCGCGGACGCAGATCGTTCTAAGAAAATCATTCAGACAATGTAGGGCGCAAAGACAGGTGAGATGTCTCGTAGTACGGCGAGCTGTGGGCTGGATGAATACTGCGATGTGCCAAGGGCAGCTGCCTGACGCGCTCGTGGGTGACTAACTGGGTGACGATCGCGACGGACACCGGTGGACAAATGTGCACGGCTGGGGACCGTCACAGCAGCTCAGACACGATCCAGCAGCAGGTCAAGGGGCCGTGTTGGTTGCCTGGGGTCAAGGAGTCTCCGGGGCACACACGGGGCACAAGACAGCGTGAGACGTCGGCAATCAGCCATCAACGACGTGATCCCAGGAGCGAGCGTGACCAGCGCGCCGACCAGGTCGCCGCAGGTCACGAGAGAGGCCGTCTAAGTTCCGCTTCAACGTCTGGCGATCACAGGGCGTGCCAGCATGACTAGGAGCTGCGCGGGGTGTACATGATGATGGCGACGCCGACGAGGCAGATGGCTGCGCCGATGAGGTCGTAGCGGTCGGGGCGGAACTTGTCGACGACCATGCCCCAGGCGAGGGAGCCGGCGACGAAGATGCCGCCGTAGGCAGCGAGGATGCGGCCGAAGTTCGGGTCGGGTTGGAAAGTGGCGGCGAAGCCGTAGAGCCCGAGGGCGATGACTCCGGCCGCGATCCAAAGCAGTCCTCGGTTTTCTCGCCAGCCCTGCCACACGAGCCATGCGCCGCCGATCTCGGCGAGCGCGGCGAGCAGGAACAGCAGGATTGACCGGACGACCGTCATGCGCCGGACCGTAGCGTGATCACCTCGTGCTCGTGCTGATCACCCTGCCCGCAGGAGCAGTTGCCTCCGGCGCAGCCGGTCGTGTGGCGGCGCCTGCTGGCCCACCACCAGGACAGACCGGCGAGCACGGCCAGGGCGACGGCGACTCCGGGCAGGGAACGATTGACCGCGGCCCAGCTGGCACCGCCGAGAACCCCGGCGGCGAGCAGCGGCGGCAGGACGCAGCAGGCGGCGCAGGCGGCTCCTGCGAGTCCGGTCATGCCAGAGGGGAGCAGGCGGCGCAGCGGGCTAGCAGATCTGGGCACTGTCGTTCCTTTCAGCGAGTTCAGCAAACGGTAGGGGGCAGCAGGAGCTGCCGGCGCAGGCGACCAGATCGTCACAGCCGGCCGAGATGGCGGCTCTCAGGGTGTCGCGGATGACGGTGAGGTCGGCCAACTTCTGCTCCACCTCGACGAGCTTCTCCTTGGCTCGTGCCTGGAGGCCGGTGTCGGGTCGGCTGTGCTGGTGTCGTCCGGCGGCGAGCAGATCGGCCACCTCGCTGAGGGTGAAGCCGAGGCGCTGCGCGGTCTTGATGACCCGTAGCAGGGTGACCGTCTCGGACGGGTAGAGCCGATGCCCGCCCGGCGACCGCTGCGGGGAGGTGAGCAATCCCCGGCGCTCGTAGTAGCGCAGCGTCTGCAAGTTGACCCCGGCAGCGTCGGCCAGCTGGCCGCTGCGCAGCCCCGATCCGGTCATCTCTGGACCCGGACCGACGTCGCCCGCTCGGCGAGGGCATCAAGCACGTCGACGTGTGCCGCTGGTACCCGAACGTCCAGCGTCAGCGAGTCCGAGCCAGGTCGCGCGATGTCGAAAGTGAAGAACGAGCAGCAAGACGATTCACGGGCCGTCAGATCCCGCGCAGTCTCCTCCACCTGCTCCGCGCCGTCGAGCTGCAACCGCAGATGCTGTGCCGACAGCCGGTCTGCACCTCGGACCGCATCGCGGAAGAACTGATCGAACTCGGCGAGCCGCAGCGGCCGTTCGCCCGTCGGCAGGGTGCACGCATCCGGCACCCAGGAGTCATCCGTCGTGACATGTCGGTCGCTCATGCCCGGACGATAAGCCTGTACCTAGGTACCGGATGCAAGTCCCAGCCAGAAAAAGTGTCCAGGCCGTCGCCAGGCCGTCAGAGGTCGGACAAGGCCAACGAACGATGACCATTGGCGACGACGTTTGCGCAGGTAGCGCAACGTGACCCGGGCGGGGACCTGCGGCGCAGGCGGTGCTTTACCTGTAGTTGGTGAACTGCAGGGCGACCCCGAAGTCCTCGCCCTTGAGCAGCGAGATGACGGCTTGGAGATCGTCCCTCTTCTTGCCGGTCACCCGCAGCTGGTCGCCCTGGATCTGGGCCTGTACGCCCTTCGGGCCCTCGTCGCGGATCTTCTTGCCGATCGTCTTGGCCTTGTCCGAGTCGATGCCCTGGATCACCTTGCAGTCGATCTTGAAGATCTTGCCGGAGGAGCGCGGGTCCCCGGCGTCCAGCGACTTCAGCGAGATGTTCCGCTTGACCAGCTTCTCCTTGAAGACGTCCAGCGCGGCGCTGACCCGCTCCTCGGTCTCCGCCTGGAGGCTGATCGCCTCCTCGCCCGACCAGGAGATCTCCGCGCCGGTGCCGCGGAAGTCGAACCGCTGCGCGAGCTCCTTCTCCGTCTGGCGGAGGGCGTTGTCGACCTCCTGACGGTCGACCTTGCTCACGATGTCGAACGACGGGTTCGCTGCCATGCTCATGCTCCTGCTGTCCGGCGGTCTGAGGACATACCGTCGGCCGCTGGCCAGCGGCACGACCCCCTGACGGTACCCGGTTGCGCCGGGGCCGGGGGCAGCCGCTATCCTTGCTTCCGCCGCCGCGCACAGCGCGGTGGGGTGCCCTGGCGGGTTGCCCGAGTGGCCAATGGGAGCGGACTGTAAATCCGTCGCGAAAGCTTCAGAGGTTCGAATCCTCTACCCGCCACCAGGCAGCACGGAGGCCCCCGACCTGCTGAGAAGCAGTTCGGGGGCCTTTGTCGTGTCCGGCTGGCACCACCGGGTCGGCGGCCTCGACCGGATCCTCGGCGACGCCCGTCCTGTCGGCTTTCGGCGGCGGGCGTACGAGGCTGGAAATCTGTCGCTGGCTGGAGCATGGTGGTGACGGTGAATGTCTGGCAGGTCGGCGTGGATGTCGTGCGTCGTCGGAGAGTGGTGGCCGAATGTCCAGGCTGACCGACCTCTCCGCATTCGTCGGCCTTCATCAAGATCGGTGGTGAAGGGGTCAATTGCCGCGATAGGCCGAACCCGCAGCATGTGGTGGGGCGTCCGATGCCCGACACCTCCTGTCTGGCATCCTGTCGAGCGGCGGTCGGTCCCGCCTGGTCGGGCGACCCTGATCGACCGTCCGTCCGGTTTGCGGGTCGGCCCGCTTGTGGCACCATCGTGGAACCTCCACCTTTCGACCCCCCCGACAGGAGTACAAGATGTCTGGTTGGACGCCTAGCCGGCTTGGCGCCGTCGTCGCGCTCGTGGCTGCCGTCGCGTTCGCGGCCGGCCTTCTCGGTGCTGACTTCGGTGTTGTTCCACTCGCGGACTACTCCTGGGGCGCGCCCGCGGTCTCCAGCGCTGGCGTCCTCGCGGGGCGCTAGGCCCCGTTTCGCGACACTCACGAGGGAGCGGAATGGCTGGTGGCCGACCCTCACCGCGCCGGTCCACCGATCAAGCCTGGCTGATCACCGGCCCGCTGGCCCTGCTCGCGACCCTGTGCTCGGTCACGCTCGGGCTGGTGGCGTCCCCGCCGCCCGGTAACCTCGCGATCGCGGCCGTTCTCTTCGTGGCCATGGTGGCTGCCGGCGCCCAGGTGCTGCAGATCGTCATCCGCCGGCAGGCCCTCGAGGTGATCGTCACCGAGATCCCACTCGTCATCGCCTTCTACTACCTGCCACCGCTGACGGTCGTCGCGATCGCGGTGCTCGCCGCCCTGGTCGGGCAGCTTCGACGCCGACTCAGCGCCCCCAAGGTCTGGTTCAACGTCGCGAGAGCCGCAGCCGCCGCGTCGCTCGCCGGAATAGTCCTCGTGGCGCTGCCGGCGACAGAAGGCATCGGACCCAAGACCTGGATCGTCCTCTTCGCAGCGGTGAGCACGAACGCCCTGGTCTCCCTGGCCGCGGTCGCGGGCGTCATCAGTCTTCTGCAGGGTTGGCAGGCGGGGTGGGAGGTGATCCGTACCGCGCCCGCTCCCCAGCTGACGTCGGCCCTCAACGTGGTCGTCGGGCTGGTCGTCCTGATCGCCATCGGGTCCAACTGGTGGGCCATCTTGCTGATCGCGGTGCTTGCGGTGGCCGTGGTGCTGGTCTACCGCTCCTACGCGCAGTTCCTCCGCCAGCACCGGACCCTCGGCAACATGTACGACCTCACCCGGGCGGTGACCGCCGGCGGTCAGGAAGGTGCCCTGGTCGACGTCCTGCTGGGTCGCATCCGCGCTCTCATGCAGGCCGAGTACGCCACGCTCTGGCTACCGGCTCAGGGTCGTCACCCCGAGGTCCTTCTCAGCGCCCGCCTAGACGACCGTGGCCTGCTGGACGTCGCGCTCACGCCCGCGCTGGTGCGGGACCGGACCCGGGAGTCGGGCCGGACGCTGGCGGTCGGCCGCGCGCTGGGCGACGACCCTGAACTCCGTCGGGAGCTGAGCCAAAGTCGGGTCAAGGACGTCATCGCGGTGCCGTTGCGCTCGGGGCAGGCGGTGATCGGGACCCTGGAGGTCGTCAACCGGCTCAGCGACACCGGCCACTTCACCCAGGCGGACATCCCCGTTTTCGAGACGGTGGCCGCACACGCCGCGGTTGCGTTGGAGAACTCCCGCCTGGTCGACCGGCTGCGGCACGACGCCTACCATGACGCGCTCACCAAGCTGCCCAACCGGCGGCGGATCACCGGCGCGCTGGACGAGGCGGTCAAGATCCGTGCGCCCGGCGAGGCGGTCGCGGTCCTGCTGTTCGACGTGGACGGCCTGCGCCAGGTGAACGAGTCGCTCGGACACGCCGCGGGGGACAAGGTCCTCGTCGAGGTCGCCGACCGGCTGCGGGCTTCCGCCCCGTCCTCGGCGCTGGTCGGCCGGGCCGGCGGCGACGAGTTCCTGGTCACCCTGCGGCTGGAGAACGCCGAGGCGGCGCTGGAGCTGGCCGCCCAGCTGCGCGAGCAGATCCGCGACGAGATGGTCTTCGACGCGTTCACCCTCGACGTCGACACCGTCGTCGGGGTGGTCGTACACCCGGATCACGGCAGCGATGCCGTGACCCTGCTGCAACGGGTGGACCTGGCCGCGACGGCGGCCAAGTCCACGCCCGGCAGCATCCAGCTGTTCAACCCGGCGCTGGAGTCCCGGTCGCTGCGCCGGCTCGGCCTCGCCGGCGACCTGCGCCGCGCGCTCGACCACGGCGAGCTGGAGGTCTACTTCCAGCCTAAGGTGACGCTGCGGGACCGGCGACTGCTCGGGGTCGAGTGCCTGGCCCGCTGGGAGCACCCGACGCACGGCTCGGTGGCCCCGGAGGACTTCGTCGCGGTGGCCGAGCACACCGGCCAGCTCGGCCGGCTCACCGAGGTGGTGCTGCGGGAGGGGTTGCGGCGCAGTCGGGACTGGGCGCACGCCGAGCAGCCGCTCGCCGTCGCGGTCAACCTCTCCGCGCGTACGCTCACCGACCAGCATTTCCCGGACCGGGTGCAGGAGCTGCTCGTCGAGTACGGCGTCCCTGCGCAGCGGCTGACCTTCGAGATCCGGGAGGCCGGGGTGCTGGACGGCACCGACCGGCCGATCCCGACCCTGCGCCGGCTGCGGGACCTCGGCGTACGGCTCTCGGTGGACGACTTCGGCACCGGCTCCTCGTCGCTGGCGTATCTGCGCCGGCTGCCGGTGCACGAGGTCAAGGTCGACCGTTCGTTCGTGCAGGGCATGGCGACCGACCCGGGTGACCTGGCCATCGTCAACGCGGTGGTGACCCTCTCCCAGCAGTTCGGCCTCGCGGTGGTGGCCGAGGGCGTGGAGAGCGAGCTGACCCTGGAGCTGCTCCAGGACATCGGCTGCGAGATCGGGCAGGGCTTCCTGTTCAGCCGGCCGCTGCCGTACGAGCGGCTGGAGGCGTGGTTCGGTGCCCAGGTGGATCCCGAATCGCTCGTGGGCGCGGACGGCCGCGGCTCCGCGTCGTCCCCTGACCGACCCGTTCGCGGCCCTGAACTGGGCGGACGCAGTCGCCCCGGATGACGGGGGATCCGATTTCACCTCCGGGGCGCCGCCGTGTACTCTTACCTCTGCGCGCCCCACGGGGAAGATCGCGCAGGCCCCCTTAGCTCAGTCGGCAGAGCGTCTCCATGGTAAGGAGAAGGTCTACGGTTCGATTCCGTAAGGGGGCTCAGAGGGTCCGGCTGGACCCGCCTGCGGCGGTGTAGCTCAGATGGCAGAGCAAGCGGCTCATAATCGCTGTGTCGCCGGTTCAAGTCCGGCCACCGCTACTCTCGTCCTCCGGGCCCGTCCCGGGCGGTCGGTGGGATGGGCGCCACAGGCGCCCACTTTGCATGTCCGCGCCGTCAGCGCATACGCTGATGCGCCGTAGTTGTTTCCGTTAGCGAGGAAGGCACTCCGCCGTGGCGAAGGCTACCGATGTTCGGCCGAAGATCACTTTGGCGTGTGTGGAGTGCAAGGAGCGCAACTACATCACGCGCAAGAACCGTCGTAACGACCCGGACCGCATCGAGCTGAAGAA
>JAEVHO010000244.1 GCA_016802835.1 Micromonospora sp. ATA32
GTCGCCGTGGTCGCCGCCACCTCGCCGGGTGCCACCTCCCCGGGGACTGGTCCGGGTGGCGGCGGGTCGGGTGGCGCCGGCGTCGCCGAGGCCGCCGAGATCGCCACCCGGGTGCTGGTCGTGCTCGGGGTGGCCTACGACGGCGCGGAGACGCTGTTGCGCGAGTGGTCCCCCAGCCTGGCCGAGTCGACGTGGCGAGCGCCGACGGAGAACGTCACCCGGTACGGCGCGAGCACCCGGATCGGACGCTGACGCCCGGCTCACCCGGCCCCGGACGGCGCACGGCGTCGCGCTCAAGAGCCGGTTCGCACCGGATGGCCCGTGATCGGTCGAGTCGACGGTCATGGATCGATGCACCGGGTAACCGTTCGGCGACTCCCGGCCGGGTGTTGCCCGTCATCCCGTCGTAGGGTGAAGGGCATGGGCATGCTCTGCGCGGTCAGCTTCAACCGGTACGGGCGCCTCTACTACCTCGACCCGGGAGAGCTGCGTCCCCAGGTCGGCGACCGGGTGCTGGTGCCCACCGACGACGGACCCGAGGTGGCCGAGTGCGTCTGGGCCGCCCAGTGGGTCTCCGAGGACACCGACGGTTTCCCCCGGCTGGCCGGGCTGGCCGGCGAGGACGACCTGCGCCGCGACGAGATGCTGCGCCGGCGCAAGGCCGACGCCAAGGTCTCCGCGAAGCGGCTGATCCGCGAGCACGGCCTGCCGATGAAGGTGGTCGCCATCGACCACGTCTTCGGCACGGCGGAGAACAGCGGCGACCGGACCACCGTCTACTTCACCGCGCCGCACCGGGTGGACTTCCGTTCCCTGGTCCGCGACCTCGGCGCCACCCTGCACTGCCGGGTCGAGCTGCGTCAGCTCTCGGCCCGGGACTCAGCCCGTGTGCAGGGCGGGATCGGCTCCTGCGGCCGCGACCTGTGCTGCGCCACCTTCCTCACCGATTTCGAGCCGGTCACCATCCGGATGGCCAAGGACCAGGACCTTCCGCTGAACCCGCTGCGGATCTCCGGGGCGTGCGGTCGGTTGATGTGCTGCCTGAAGTACGAGCATCCTCTCTACCAGCGGTTCCAGGAGTCAGCGCCGGCGATCGGCAGCCGGGTCTCCACCCCCGAGGGGGACGGCAAGGTGGTCGGCCACAGCGTGCCCCGGGACTCGGTCACCGTACGGCTGGACGCCGACGGCTCCCGCTGCTCGTGCAGCCGCGCCTCCGTCTGCGGCCCCCGTCAGGCCCACGACCAGCAGTACAACTCCTGACCCGCAGGACGGTCAGCGGATCGTGATCGGCGGCTCGGCGAGGCGCGGGCGCAACGGCTGCTTCGGGACGAGCCACGACGCCTCGGGCGCCTCGCTCGGGTTGACCGCCCAGTCCCGGGCGACCCGGTCCAGCGCCACCGGGTAGATGGTCAGGGTGCCGTCGGGGTCGATCCGCATCCGCAGGAACGCCTTCGCGTCCTCGATGCCCTGCCCGGCGAAGAGCTCGTTGACGTTCACCCCGAACGCGCCGGCCACCAGCAGGTACGCGGCGACGAGCTCGGCCGCCACGAATCCGATCACCGGGCCGTAGAGCACCGCCGCGGCGACCGCCGGCAGTGGCCAGGGCCAGTCGGAGAAGGGCAGGTTCAGCCAGGCCCAGGTGCCGAGCGCGGCCAGCCCGACGTGCGCCAGGCCATGCCCGACTCCGAGCAGCCAGTGCCGGACGTGCCGCTTGCCGCCGGAACTGGGCGGCTTGGCGAAGAAGGCCGCGCCGAGCAGGGTGACCACCAGCATCATCACCAGCGGGACGCTGAACACCCGCTGCTCGGTGGCACCCGCCGGGTTCGCCGCCACCCCGGCCACCGCCAGCATCAGCAGCGTGTGCAGGGTGCCGAGCAGCGTGGTGAAGCCCGGGTTGCGCAACGGGAGCCGGGCGAAGATCCCCCAGCTGTACCGGCGGGAGCGGGCCGCCTCCGGGTAGCGCGCGGCCAGGTCGTACGGGCGGGTGCGGCTGGCCCGCCGGGAGAGGGTGTCCTTCGGCGGCACCTCCAACCGCTCGGGAAGCTGGTGGGTGGGGTAGAGGTAGGCGCCCCCGCCACCACAGGTGATCAGCTGCCGGTCCGGGCCGGCGTACCGGGCGTAGTGGTGCAGGTCGCCGGAGACCAGCAGCCGGACCTGCGCCCCGGTGGGCGCGATGATGGTACGGACGAAGTAGTCGATCGAGTCGTACGCCGTGGGGTGGTCGACGGACTTGACCCAGGTCGGCGCCGGCACCGCCAGGATCACCCGGGACCGGGCGGTGAGCTTGCGGGCGACCTCGTCGAAGTAGCTGAGCTGCGGGTCGTCAAGGTACGAGCCGGACTGGTCGTCGATGCCGAGCAGCCACCAGTCGGCGGGCAGCTCGACCGCGAAGTAGGAGCGGGACTGGCCGGTGCCCCAGCCGCCGAAGTGCCGGTCCCGGGATCGGACGAAGAGCCGCAGGAATGCGGTCAGGCCGTCGTACCAGTCGTGGTTGCCGGGGACGGCGAAGAGCGTCGGCCGCTCGGGCGGGCTCCGCGGCATCGCCGCCTGGTAGGGCCCCTTGCACCGGTCCTCGTAGGCCTCGTACGCCGCCGACGGGTAGACCTGGTCGCCGCCCATCACCAGGGTCTGCGCCCGGGGCAACCGGTGCCCGTCCACCTCCAGCTCCGGCTGGGCGAGCAGCCAGGCGACCGAGTACGTGGCGTTGAAGCCGTCGCCCAGGTCGGCGACGTAGTCCAGCCAGAGCCCGCCGTCCGGCCCGACCTGCCGGAAGATCCCGCCGTCGAAGGCGTTCTGCAGCTCCCGCTTGTCCAGGTACGCCCCGAAGAGCATCGCCAGCAGCGTACGGATGCCGGTGCTGATCAGCAGGAAGGGCGCGAGCCACGGCACCGGCTTGCGCGGGGTGAAGCCGAGCTCCAGCGGATCAGTCGTCAGCGGCCTTCGGGCGGCCCGTACGCCCGGGGTCGCCTCGGGCGTCCTCGAGGTGCCGCCCCCGGCCTGGTCGCCGGGTTCCTCGGACTCGTCGGCCGGTACTCGATCGTCGGTCACCCGCCGGAGCGTAGTCCCGACCCGTCGCGGCCGCTGTCCGGCGAACGTACCGATCGGGCCCGATGTCCGGGTCGTTGAGCGGGGCCGGGGGAGGGGGTATCCCGTTCGGCCGGCCGGTCGGTGTGCCGTACACTGAACGATCGTTGCCGCCTTAGCTCAGTCGGCTAGAGCGACGCACTCGTAATGCGTAGGTCGACGGTTCGATTCCGTCAGGCGGCTCGGTACAGAAGCCCAGGTCATCGGCCTGGGCTTCGCCGTTTTCCGAGGACGGTCACACCGCCGTCCGTGGTGCCGGTCCGCAGATTGGGCGGGGCGTCCAATCGCGGTAGGGCAGGAAGGCCAGCCGCCAGGCGATCACCGTGAAGATGTAGATGCCCGGGCCAACCAACCAAACAGCGCATCCCGTCGGCGGTAGGAAGCACGCGGCGCAAGCCAGGCCGTTGTCGCTACGGGAACTGCTATCCACCCGACATCGGCCAGCGGGCCGTTTCCCATCGTGGTCTCGATCAGCTCGCGGATGACGAGAGACGGCACTGTCACCCCGAGCACGAGCAGTGCCGCGATCAAGGTGCGCGGCACGCGGCCGAGTGGCGGGTGGGAACCGAATGCGTCATCAGCCACGATCCGGATGATACGAGCAACGCTCCATCCAGGCAGTCGAGGAGCTTGCCCGGCCGGCCGGGTGTCCACACCGGTGAGCGGTGAGGACCCGGCGTTGCGGCGCCGGTCAGGCGGGGAGCAGGGTGGCGGACGACCCGGCGGCTGGCGGGCCGCTGCGTACGCCGGGGCCCAGGCGTCAGACCGGGTCGGGCCCGTCCGCCTGGGCGGGGAGGTCGCGCAGCGTGCGTACCGGGGAGAAGAGGACCCACAGCACCCCGACGAGCGCGCCCGCGGTGGCGATCCAGAGCGCCGGTCGTACCCCGAGGGTCGTGCCCAGTGCGCCGCCGAGCAGCGCGCCGATCGGGCGGATGCCGTAGTTGACCGTCCGCCGCACCCCGCCCACCCGGGCCAGCAGCGATGCGGGGGTCAGCGCGGTCTGCACCGAACCGGCGGTGATGTCGAGCATCATCACGCCGACGGCGCACAGGAACTCGGCGGCGAAGAGCATCCCGAGCACCAGCGGCCGAGGGCCACCGGCGAGCGGCACCAGCAGCAGGGGAGCGGGAAAGGCGACGAAGCTGGCCACCAGCGTCGGGCCGATGCCGAACCGGCGGGCCAGCCGTCCGGTGAGCGCCGCGCCGAGCAGCCCGCCCACGGCGGCCCCGCCGATCACCGCCCCCAGCACTCCCGGCGCGACCCCCAGTTCCTGGGTGGCGTAGAGCACGAAGAGCGCGGCGAACATGAAGTTGAACAGGTTGACGGTGGTGGTGCCGAGCAGGATCGCGCGCAAGGTCCGGTGCCGCGCGAGGAACCGCACCCCCTCGCCGAGGCCCAGGCCGGCGCCGCGGGCGGGCGGCGGCTCGGTCGGCCGCATCCGGCCCAGGAAGTACGCCGAGACGAGGTACGAGAACGCGTCGGCGAGCAGCGCGACCGGGGCGGTGAGCAGCTGGACCAGGATGCCGCCGACGCTCGGACCGGCCACGGCGGACATCGCCCGGCTGCCGTTGAGCAGGGTGTTCGCCTCGACGTAGTCGGGCCGGTCCACCAGGGACACGAAGAGCGGCTGACGGGAGACCTCGAAGAGGACGGCGAGCGTGCCGATGCCGAAGGCGACGAGGTAGAGCTGCTCCAGGGCCAGCCCGTCGAGCAGGTACGTCACCGGCACGGCGGCCATCAGCAGCGCCCGGCCAAGGTCGGCGAGGATCATGATCCGGCGCTTGTGCGGGTACCGGTCGATCCAGGCGCCGGCGAGCAGCGGGAAGAGCAGGTTCGGGGCGAGGGCGGCGGCGGTCAGGTAGCCCATCTCGGCCGGTCCGGCACCCGCGCCGAGCACGGCGAGCAGCGGCAGGGCGAGCGCGGAGATCTCGTCGCCGAAGAGTGACACGGTGTGGGCCGACCAGTACCGGCGGAAGGCCCGCTCGCGCAGCAGTCGGGGCAACCGGCCGGGCCGGAGCCGGCCGGCTGGTGGGGCGTCGGGCGATGTCGCCGGCGCCGCTGTCGTCGGTGCGATCCGGGTCGGTGTCGGCGGCTCAGTCATCGCTGCTGTCCTGAGCTGGGGTGGGTCGGGCGGTGGTCACGGCGAGTTGGATCAGGCTGACCCGGCGGACGTCGGCCGGCCGGGTCGACGGATCGGTGATCCGCTCGTCGTACTCGGCGACGAGGGCGTCGATCCGGCGGGTCAGCTCGGCCAGTTCGTCCGCGGTGACGTACAGCGAGGCGTCGCTGAAGCCGGTGACCGCCCGCCACCGGGCCGGCTCGTCGGCCCGCCGGGCGAGGAAGTCCTTCGCGCGACCGGTGTACGTGGCCAGGACCGCGGCGTTGAGTTCGTCGGTGGCCGCCCGCAGCGCCGGATCGTCCGTGCTGTCGTCCCAGGTGGTCACGGCGGCCGTGGCCCGCCAGGGGCGCTCCCGAGCGTCCGCCCCCGGGACCCGCTCGGCCAGCCCGTACTTGGCGAGCTGTCGAAGGTGGAAGGAGCAGTTGGGGACGCTCTTGCCGAGTTGCTCGGCGGCCCGGGTGGCGGTCATCGGGCCCTGCCGGCGGAGCAGGCCGACCAGGGCCATCCGCAACGGGTGGGCGTAGCCGCGCAGGGCGACCGGGTCGGAGAGCTTCACCTCCGGCAGCGACATGTTGCTAAAGCTATCTTTAGAAAGACATCTTTAGCAATGCCGGCGTGACGCGCCACCGGGGGTCAGACGTAGATGCTCTTGACGTAGTCCGGACCGTAGTGGCGTTCCAGGTCGGCCAGGCTCTCCCGGGGTGCCTCGACTTCCTTGATCAGCCGGGCCCGGGTCGGCAGCAGGTCCGGCTGCCAGGTCTCCGGCCGCCACAGCGCGGAGCGGAGGAACGCCTTGGCGCAGTGGTAGAAGATCTGCTCCACCTCCACCACCACCGCGAGCACCGGCCGGTGCCCCTTGACCACCATCCGGTCGAAGAACGGCGCGTCGCGGACCAGCCGGGCCGGCCGTTGATCCGTAGCGTGTCGGTGCGGCCGGGGATCAGGAAGATCAGCCCGACGTGCGGGTTGTCCAGGATGTTGCGGTAGCCGTCCGCCCGCCGGTTGCCCGGACGCTCCGGGATCGCGATGGTCCGGTCGTCCAGCACCAGCGCGAAGCCGGCCGGGTCGCCCTTGGGCGAGACGTCGCAGCTGCCGTCCGCGCCGGCCGTGGCCACCAGACAGAACGGCGACGCCGCCAGCCACTCCCGGTCCCGCTCGTGCAGGGTGGTGCGTTCCTTGTTGGCCGCCCGGGTCCCCGGCTCGCCCAGCAGTTCCCGGAGCTCCTCGTGCGAAGTGATCTCCACCGTCACGTCAGTCCTCCCCCGACCGTTGACCCCGATGGCGGTCCGCGCCCGAGGCAGGGCCGTACGCCGCCGCCAGCCAGCGTAGGAGAGCGCGTCCAGCGCGAGGTTTGTCCCCCGGTCCGCGGGGTACCGCCTCACGCGACGCGCCCGGAGAACCGAGCAGTGGAGGCCCACGTGGAGAGCCGACTGAAGGTACTGGGCCATCCCGTCCACCCGATGCTGGTGATGTTCCCGGTCGCGCTCCTGGTCACCGCGGTGCTCTTCGACATCGTCGACACGGTGGGCGGCCCCAAGTTCCTCGCCGAGGCGGCGTACTGGAACATCACCGTCGGCCTGGTCGGCGGCCTGCTCGCCGCGGCCGCCGGGGCCTTCGACCTGCTGGCCATCCCGGCCGGCACCCGCGCCAAGCGGGTCGCGCTCACCCACGCCGCCGCCAACATCGCGGTGATCCTGCTCTTCGCCGCGGTCTGGGTGGTCCGGCTCAACGCCGACTCCCGGGCGGCCGGCGGCGCGCTGGTCGCCATCGAGGTCGTCGGCCTCGCCATCCTCGGCATCAGCGCCTGGCTCGGCGGCGAGCTGGTCGACCGGCTGGGTGTCGGCGTCGACCGGGACGCCGGCCTGGACGCGCCCAGTTCCCTGCGGCCCGCGACGGCTACCCCGCGGATCGGAGACGTGCGATGAGTGAACAGTCCGGCGGGTTCGGCAGGGGCTGGCGAGGCCGGCAGCAGGGCTGGGACCCGCTGGGCGAGCTGCAGTCGCTACGCTCCGAGCTGAGCCGACTGGTCGGCGGCCGGGCCGGCCCGCCGGCGTCGAGCTGACCGAGACCGCCGACGGCTGGGAGTCGTCGTCCGGCTGCCCGGCGTCGCGCCCGAGGAGGTGGCGGTCGAGCTGGACGACCGGGAGCTCTGCGTACGGGCCCGCACCGAGGCCGAGGTCAACGCCGACCAGGGCATCCCGGGCGGCTTCCAGACCCGGGGCTTCGAATACCGGGTGGACCTGCCGTCCCGGGTGGACCCCGCCTCGATCGACGCGGTGATGGACCACGGTCTGCTCCGGGTCCGGCTGCCCCGGGCGACCCGATCCGCGCCGCACGTCATCGCCGTCGGCCGCACCGGCCGCCGTTCCACCGGCCCCACGGGTACGACCACCCCGGCCGACCCGGCGGCAGACCGGGAGCTGCACCACCCGGACACCACCGTCGACGAGATCGACCGGCCGTAGCCGGGGACTGGTGGTCACCGCGTCCCTGCTCGGCCCGGTCGCCGAGCGCGTGCCCGACGTCGGGCGGATCGCCGTGCTGCGGGCCAACGCGCTCGGTGACTTCATCTTCGTCCTGCCCACGCTGGACGCGCTGCGGTCCGCGTACCCAGAGGCGGACCACGGTCTGCTCCGGTCCGGCTGCCCCGGGCGACCCGATCCGCGCCCGCACGTCACGCCGTCGGCCGCACCGGCCGCCGTCACCGGCCCCACGGGTACGACCACCCCCGGCCGACCCGGCGGCAGACCGGGAGATGCACCACCCGGACACCACCGTCGACGAGATCGACCGGCCGTAGCCGGGGACTGGTGGTCACCGCGTCCCTGCTCGGCCCGGTCGCCGAGCGCGTGCCC
>JAEVHO010000245.1 GCA_016802835.1 Micromonospora sp. ATA32
CGGTCGGGTCGAGCAGGTGGGCGAAGGCCAACCCGCTGTCGGCCGTCCTCAGTGGAACCAGCACCTTGCCGCCGGCCGCCTCGGCCCGCCGGCAGGCCTCGGCGACGTCCGCGACCTGCACATAGAAGACCGCGTAGTTGGGCGACGTCCCACCGGTGGCCCGGATCGCGCCGCCGATCCCCTCGTCACCGCCCGCCCCGGTCACCCGGTACGACCCGCTCGCCCCGCCCTGCTCCTCGAACGTCCAGCCGAACAGGTCGGCGTAGAACCGCTGCGCCTCGTCCGGCCGGTCCGCGCCGACCTCGAACCAGGTGACTCCGTTGGTCGTCGTGGCCATCTGCATTGCCTTCCGTTCCCGCGCCGCCGGTTGGCCGGCGCTGTCAGGAACGAGCCTCGACCCCGACCGCGACACCGTCCTGTCGGTGTTTTCGCGAATCTCCGCCGGGATCGCCTGGCGCGCTCAGACCAGGCTCAGCCGGCGGACCACCGTGTCGGGAATGTCGAGGTCGCCGGGGCGCAGCTCCCGGACCGCCACCTCGGGCAGTGCGGTCACGGCCGTGATCCGGTCTGTGCGGAAGGCCCGCAGCCCGTCCCGCAGCCGACACCAGGCCAGCAGGTACCAGTGTCGCGGGTTGCCCAGGTAGCCCACCGGCTCCACGTCGCGTTCGGACTGGGCGCCGACGCGGTCGGCGTACCGGATGCGCAGCACCCGCCGCGCGGAGACCGCGTCGCGACGATGGCCGGGACGGGTGGGCCCGGCCCGTCGCCGAGTCAGGTGCACGCGGCGCCGAGCCGGTGCGCCTCGGCCACGTCGGCGGCCGGCATCACCGCGACCAGCTTGCGCAGCGCGGAGCCGCCGGCGGCGGCGAAGGGCGTGCCGTCGAGCCGGTGCAGCGCCACGGCGAGCGCGACGGCCTCACCGGCGGTCAGGTTGACCGGCGGCAGGGTGCGCGAGCGGTCGACGACGTATCCGCCGGTGCGGCCGGGCTCCGCCCAGATCGGCACGCCCGAGGACTGCAGGGCACCGATGTCCCGTTCGATGGTCCGGGTGCTGACCTCGAAGCGCTGGGCCAGCCAGCGGGCGCTGCGCGGCCGGGGCGACACCGCCCGCAGCTCCTCGACGAGGGCATAGAGACGGTCCGTGCGGTTCACCCCCGGAATCTAAGCCCGGGGTACGACACACCGCGCTCAGGCGATGCAGGCGCAGACGATCAGCGCGGCGCCGAAGTGGGTGGCGGCACTGACCCGGGCCGCCGGGTGCGGCTCGTCCGAGCAGATGATCTCGCCGAGCCGGCCCGGGGTGAGCAGGTCGAGCACGAAGAAGGCGAGCGCCATGATGGCCAGCCCGATCAGTCCGAAGATGACCGTGGAGGCCAGCCCCTTGCCGAAGGAGCTGTAGCTGGTCAGGATCGCGGTGAAGACGATCCCGGCGATGCCGAGCTGGTTGGCGGCGAGCAGCAGCGCGGCGTTGCCGTTGCGGCGTACCCAGATCAGCTCCCGCAGCCGGCCGGGCGTCAGCAGGTCGACCAGCACGAAGCCGGCCGCCATCAGCGCCACCCCGACGATCCCGAACACGACGCTCTGCCATGCTCCGGTGAGCAGGTCCTCCAGCACCGACTGCCTCCCGACGTCCCACGCCCGGCGGGGGTGCCGGCGCGGTGATCGAGACGATAGCGGCACCGCGCCACCGCCGGCAGCCCCGAACTAGAGCGAGAGGTAGCGCTGCCGCTCGTACGGGGTGACCTCTCGGCGGTACTGCTCCCACTCGGCGCGCTTGTTGCGCAGGAAGAAGTCGAACACGTGCTCGCCGAGCACCTCGGCGACCAGCTCCGAGCCGGCCATCACGTCGATCGCCTCGGCCAGGTTCTCCGGCAGGGCCTCGTACCCCATCGCCCGGCGCTCGGCGCTGGTCAGCGACCAGACGTCGTCCTCGGCGCCCGGTGGCAGCTCGTATCCCTCCTCGATGCCCTTGAGGCCGGCGCCGAGCAGCACCGCGAAGGCCAGGTAGGGGTTGGCCGCCGAGTCCGGCGAACGGACCTCGATCCTGGCCGAGTTGGGCTTGCCGTACGCCGGCACCCGGACCAGCGCGGACCGGTTGAGGTGACCCCAGCAGACGTACGCCGGGGACTCGGTGATCCGGTCCGGCAGCGCCAGCGGAAAGAGCCGCTTGTACGAGTTGACCCACTGGTTGGTGACCGCCGTGTATTCCCGGGCGTGCACCAGCAGGCCGGCGATGAACGACTTCGCCACCTTGGACAGCTTCATCGGGTCGCCGGCGTCGTGGAACGCGTTGCGCTCCCCCTCGAACAGCGACAGGTGGGTGTGCATGCCACTGCCCGGCTGGTCGGTGAACGGCTTCGGCATGAAGGTGGCCTGCACACCGGTGGAGAGCGCCACCTCCTTGACCACGTGCCGGAAGGTCATGATGTTGTCGGCGGTGGTGAGCGCGTCGGCGTACCGCAGGTCGATCTCCTGCTGGCCGGGGGCGACCTCGTGGTGGCTGAACTCCACCGAGATGCCGATCCGCTCCAGCGCCAGCACCCCCTGCCGGCGGAAGTCGCGGGCCACCGCGTGGGTGGTGTGCTCGAAGTAGCCGCCGGTGTCCACCGGGACCGGCACCGAGCCGTCCATCGGGCCGTCCTCGAGCAGGAAGAACTCGATCTCGGGGTGGGTGTAGAAGGTGAAGCCCTTCTCCGCGGCCCGGGAGAGCGCGCGGCGCAGCACGTGTCGCGGGTCGGCCCAGGACGGGCTGCCGTCGGGGAGCAGGATGTCGCAGAACATCCGCGCGCTCTCGCCGCTGACCCCGCCCTCGAAGGGGAACACCTGGAAGGTGGTCGGGTCGGGCATGGCGACCATGTCGGACTCGAAGACCCGGGCGAAGCCCTCGATCGCCGAGCCGTCGAACCCGATGCCCTCCTCGAAGGCCGCCTCCAGCTCCGCGGGCGCGACCGACACGCTCTTGAGCGTGCCGAGCACGTCGGTGAACCACAGCCGGACGAACCGGATGTCCCGCTCTTCCAGCGTACGGAGGACGAACTCCTGCTGACGGTCCACTTCCACCCCTCGCGACACTGTTGTCCGCCACCGGTCGGGCCGGCCCGGCCTGACCGCCCAGTTTCCACCGGCCTCGTTACGCCGACGTTACGCGACCTGCCGCCGCCCGTCCCACCGTGTCCCGGCCGACGTCGGCGCCGGTCAGGCCGAGCCGGAAGGCTCGTCCCCCCGTCGACGCCGGGCGGCCCGTCCCCGGCCGGCTCCGTGCGGGCTGTCCGCGGCGACGCCACTCGGAACGTGGCCGACGCCGGTCGGGCCTTGCCCGGGCGGCGCCGGGCGGCGGGCGGAGCGTGGCCGCCGTCTCGTCCCGGCTGCCGGATCGGCGCGACCGGGCTGGGGCAAGATGAGGTCATGCCCACGCTGCGTCTCGCCCTGTCCCAGGTCAACCCGACCGTTGGCGACATCGCCGGCAACGCCGACCTGGTCCGTGCCTGGACCCGCAAGGCAGCGGACTCCGGCGCCCAGCTCGTCGCCTTCCCGGAGCTCATGCTCACCGGGTACCCGGTCGAGGACCTGGTCTTCCGCCGGTCCTTCGTCGCCGCCTCGAAGGCGGCGTTGGAGCGGCTCGCCGCGGACCTCGCCGCCGACGGGCTCGGCGAGCTGCCGGTCGTGGTCGGCTACCTGGACGCGGACGGCCCGCCGCAGGTGAGTTCCGACGCGAAGCCGGGCCACGGCGCCCGCAACGCCGCCGCGCTGCTGCACCGGGGCGCGATCGTGGCCACCTACTTCAAGCACCACCTGCCCAACTACGGGGTCTTCGACGAGGACCGCTACTTCGTCCCCGGTGACACCCTCGTCGTGGTCCGGGTCGGCGGGGTGGACGTCGCCCTGACCATCTGCGAGGACCTCTGGCAGGCCGGCGGGCCGTTCGCGGCCGCCCGGCAGGCCGGCGTCGGGCTCGTGGTCAACATCAACGGTTCGCCGTACGAGCTGAACAAGGACGACATCCGGCTGCCGCTGGTCCGCCGGCGCGCCGCCGAGGCCGGGGCCGCCATCGCGTACGTCAACATGATCGGCGGCCAGGACGAGCTGGTCTTCGAGGGCGACTCGATGATCGTGGCGGCCGACGGGACCCTGCTGGCCCGGGCCCCGCAGTTCGTCGACCACCTGCTGGTGCACGACGTCGAACTGCCGGCGGCGCCGGAGCCGGTCGTCACCGGCGACGAGCTCGCCGACGGGATGCGGGTGGTCCGCACCAAGATCAGCGACTTCCGGCCGGCGCCGCACGGCCCGATCGCCAACGGCGAGATCATGGAGCCGGTCGCCGACGAGGCCGAGGTGTGGCACGCGCTGGTGCTCGGCCTGCGCGACTACGTCAACAAGAACCGCTTCTCGTCGGTGATCCTCGGCCTCTCCGGCGGCATCGACTCGGCCGTGGTGGCGGCCCTCGCGGTCGACGCGCTCGGGGCGGAGCGGGTGGTCGGGGTCTCCCTGCCCAGCGGGCACTCCTCCGAGCACTCCCGGGCGGACGCCGAGGACCTGGCCAAGCGCACCGGGCTGGACTACCGGATCCAGCCGATCCAACCGATGGTGGACGCCTTCCTGGCCAACATGTCGCTGTCCGGGGTGGCGGTGGAGAACCTCCAGGCCCGGGTGCGCGGCGTGATCCTGATGGCGCTGTCGAACCAGGAGGGACACCTGGTCCTCACCACCGGCAACAAGAGCGAGCTGGCCGTCGGCTACTCCACCCTGTACGGCGACTCGGTCGGCGGGTTCAACCCGGTCAAGGACGTCTGGAAGACGCTGATCTGGCGGCTGGCGAAGTGGCGCAACGCCGACGCGGCCCGCCGGGGCGAGACCGCACCGATCCCGGAGCACTCGATCGGCAAGCCGCCGAGCGCGGAACTGAGCCCCGGTCAGCTGGACAGCGACACCCTGCCGGACTACCAGGTCCTCGACCCGATCCTGATCGGCTACATCGACGGCGACCTCGGCCGGGACGGGCTGATCGAGGCCGGCCACGACCCGGCGCTGATCGACCGGGTGCTGCGAATGGTGGATACCGCCGAGTACAAGCGCCGGCAGTCCGCGCCGGGCACGAAGATCTCGATCAAGGCGTTCGGGCGGGACCGCCGGCTGCCGATCACCAACCGGTGGCGCGAGCACGGCTGAGCCGGCACTCCCCACCGGACGGGGAGTGAAATCCTCCACTCACCTCTGCCCGAGCCCGGTCGTGCGGTGCGACGATCGCGACGGAACCCGGGGACCGCGCAGCCGGCCTCGAGGAAGGAGAGAACCATGGTGGAGTCCACCCCGACCGAGGTGACCGCCCTCTACGGCGGCCCGGCCACCCGGCGGGTACGCACCCGCGACCTGATCGCCGCCAAGGAGCGCGGCGAGCGGTGGGCGATGCTCACCTCGTACGACCAGTACACGGCCGCGATCTTCGACCAGGCCGGCATCCCGGTGCTGCTGGTCGGGGACTCGGCGGCGAACAACGTCTTCGGCTACGAGACCACCCTGCCGATCACCGCGGAGGAGCTGCTCCCGCTGGTCCGCGCGGTGGTCCGGGCCACCCGTACCGCGCTGGTCGTCGGTGACCTGCCGTTCGGCTCGTACGAGGAGGGCCCGACGCAGGCGCTGCGCACCGCCGTACGGTTCATGAAGGAGGGCGGCTGCCACGCGGTGAAGCTGGAGGGCGGCCGGCGCTGCGCCGACCAGATCGCCGCGATCGTCGGCGCCGGCATCCCGGTGATGGCGCACATCGGCTTCACCCCGCAGAGCGAACACAACCTCGGCGGGTACCGGGTGCAGGGGCGCGGCGACGCCGCCGAGGACGTCATCGCCGACGCCCGGGCGGTCGCCGAGGCCGGCGCGTTCGCGGTCGTGCTGGAGATGGTGCCCGGCGAGGTGGCCAAGCGGATCACCCACGAGCTGCGGGTGCCGACGGTGGGCATCGGCGCCGGCCCGGACACCGACGGCCAGGTGCTGGTCTGGCAGGACATGGCCGGGCTGCGTGCCGGAAAGGCGCCGCGCTTCGTGAAGCGCTACGCCGACCTGGCCGGCACCCTGACCGAGGCCACCCGCCGGTTCGCCGACGAGGTCCGCGGCGCGAGTTCCCCGCCACCGAACACACCTTCTGAGTACGCCGGGCGGTGCGGTCGCCGGCCGCACCGCCCGACCCGGCGCGGGCCCGGGTGTCAGCCCGCGCAGAACTCGTTGTCCTCCGGGTCGGCGAGCTGGACCGAGTAGTAGTCGTTCTCCGGGTCGTCCATCGAACCCCGCACCCGCGCCCCGAGCGGCACCAACCGGGCCACCTCGGCGTCAATCCGCGCCCGCCGCTGCGGCAGCGGCACCGCCCGGCCGCCACCGACCTTCAGGTCGATGTGCAGCCGGTTCTTCACCGACTTCGACTCGGGGACCGGCTGGAACCAGATCGACGGGCCGGCGCCGGCGGGATCCTCCAGGCGGTCCAGGCAGTCACCCTCGCCGAGCTCGTCGGCCGGCACGCCGACCGACAGGTACCAGTCACGCCAGGTCGCGTGCCCGGCCGGCGGCGGCTGCGGACGGTATCGCAACGCCTCGGCCCAGAACGCGACGAGCCTCGTCGGCTCCCGACAGTCGATCACCAGTTGCCACTCCATGCCGCGATCCTGCCCCGCCGGTATGACACCGCCGCCCGGTCAGCACCGCGACGAGCCCCGCCGCAGACATCGGCGGGCCGGGCGGGTGGCGGAGTCGGCGGGTGGCCGGGCAGCCAGGCGGCCGGGGGCCGGCAGTCCTCCGGGCGAGCCAGCGAGCGGCCGGGCGAGCCAGCGCGCAGCGGCTGACCGGATGGAAATGCGCAAGAGGCCGGCCGTCATTCTGCGCCGCCCCGTCGCCTTTGATCGCACCGTCCGGCACGGCGATTCTGTCGTACGCCTGTTCTAATCTGTTCTGGTGATCGACGAGTTGACGCGGGCGGACGTGGCCGTGCGGCCGTGCCTCGACGCGTCGGCGTGGGCGATGTCCGACCAGGAGCTCGTCGATGCCCTCGACGCGGTGCACGTGCTGGAGCAGCGCCTCGCGGCGGTCAAGCTGGCGCTGGTCCGGGAGATCGACGGGCGGGGCACGGCCGTGGCTCAGGGCGCCTCGTCCACCGCGGTCTGGCTGCGGGAGCGGCTGCGCCTGTCGATCACCGGGGCGCGCCGCCTGATAACGGACGCCCTGGCGATGGACGCGGCGGCGCCCGTGCTGCGCGCCGCGCTCGCCGCCGGCACCGTCACCCTCGAACAGACCCGGGTGATCGCCGAGGCCGTCGCGGCCATACCCGTTGCGGCCGGAACCGAGGCACCGGAGCAGGCGACGCACCTGCTCATCGAGTCGGCGGCTCAGTTCGAGCCGGCCATCCTGCGCCGCCTCGGCGCGCGGATCCTCGCCCACGTCGCCCCCCACCTCGCCGAGGCGGCCGAGCGGCCGCGTTGGAAGCGGAGGAGGCACACGGCCTCCGGCACCGGCAGCTCACCCTCTCCCACCTCGCGGACGGCCGGGTCCGGCTCACCGGCAGCCTCGACGCCGAAGCTGGCGCGCTGCTTGACGCTGCCATCGCACCCCTGAGCAGACCCCGAGGGCTGCACGACGACCGGGACACTGGCCAGCGTCGCGCCGACGCGCTGGCCGACATCTGCCGCCTCGCCCTGCGCAGCGACCAGTTGCCCGCGCACGGCAGTGATGCCGCCCAGATAGTGGTCACGACGGACTACGACGTGGTCAGGGGCCAGCTGGGCGCGGGCACCCTCGACACCGGGTTGCGGCTCACCCGTTACCTTTCAGTGAGTAAACGTGACTCACGATTGGCAGCCGTCCGTTGCCGGGCGGCGTTGACCGGATGAACCGGTCTTGACGCTTCACTGCCCGCTGCCCCGCCTGCGGGTGCAGGTCTTACGGGTCTTACGTGGGCTCCACGTCCTGCTTTTGCGTCGCCCAGCAACTCCAGGTCGACGTGCCGAACGAGGCCGGCAAGATTACGTGCGGCGTTGACGTCCCGGTCCAGGGACAGTCCGCA
>JAEVHO010000246.1 GCA_016802835.1 Micromonospora sp. ATA32
GCGACCATGCTGCCGTCGATGGCGACCTCCACGCAGTCACCGCTACCACCGCCGCTGGACCGGGTGCTCTTACGCCAGGTGACGCCTCGCAGTTCCACGGCCGCCGGCCCTCCTAGGTGGTATCTCGCGCCTTGGCGATCAGCTCTCGGGACTCCTCGACGCTGGCAGCTGCCGCGCGGAGGTAGTCGAAGGCAAGGGTAAACCCCTTCACATCTCCCTCGCCCTCCACGCTGATGTCGCCGGTCAGGGACTCCAGGAACACCACCGGCGGGTGATCTTCGAAGGCCATGAGCGTGAAGGCGCCATTGAGACCGGCATGCCAGACGGTCTGCTGCGTGAGGACCTGGATGGTGACGTTGACCCGCGGCGTCAGCAGGAAGTCGAGCTGCGCCTTCAGGATGTCGCGACCTCCGATGGGTCGATGCAGCAGGGACTCGTCCAGCACTGCCCAAAGCTTGAACGCACCCTCATCCAGACGTCGCTGGCGCGCCATCCGCGCCTCGACGAGCTTGTTGACCTCGTCAGCCGATCGATCACGCCCCGCCGGCTCGCCCATGAAGGTCGCGCGAGCGTAGTCATCAGTCTGCAGAAGACCGTTGATCGTGCCCCAGGACCAACCGCGCAGCTCGGACGCCTCTGCCTCGAATGCGATGTACGTGCTGAGGCCTCCGCTGATGACCTCCCGGTAGTCCTCCCACCAACCCCGGCCACGGGCCTCCCGGGCCAACCGCCAGTACCGCTCCTTGACCGCGGCGTCGGTGAGGCCGTAGAGATCGAGCATCAGGAACAAGTCGCCCTTGTTGACACCCGTCTGCGCGAGCTCGATGCGCGAGATCTTGCCCTGCGAGCAGCCGAGCGCTTCTGCCGCCTGGTCGGCGGTCAGTCCGGCCTCTGTTCGCAGACGCTTCAGGTCGATCCCAAGTTGTCGGCCACGCAGCGTCGGCGTGCGCCGCTCCCGCCTCTCCACCATCCCGCCAGTCTCCCCGTGAGGGCTTGCAGGATCAAGGAGCACGAAACGCATGGTGAGGGTTGAACTACTCATTGGCGTGTGATTGCATGTTCTGCATGCGATGTGAATCATTCACATCGACAGCGAAGGCTTCGCTAGCCCGAAAGGGCGGGAGAAATACCCAGCTAGTTGCACCTGGCCAAGGAGCCGGGCATGAAACGAACCGGGGTGGGTTGGTTTGGCGGCCTCTCCCACTCCCGGTCCGGCCGAGTCGAAGGGGAGCAATCGCGATGGACCGCGTCCCGGGGAACGACTCCCCTCCTGTCTACCACCCAGCGGCGATCCCGCGTACCCGGGTGGTGGCGCGGCGCGTCCACCCGTGACGGCTCCCGGTCAACCCGGTGCCGCGCCGACCCGACGGCACGGCACCGGCCCCGTGACGGGGCGGGCGTACGGCCCGTCGTACGGCAGCGACGCCCCACGGACCGCACTCCCCCGCGGTTCTGTGGCACCGCCGTGCGCCCGCCCCTCGCCGACAGGAGCGAGAGATGACCGTCTACCGATCCACCAGCCGGCTGTGGCACCGCGACGAGGCGGAGGCCGAGGCTGCCCGCGAGATCCTGACCACCCACGTACCCGATCGGGAGACCGGCCTCTGCGAGGTCTGCCTGGTACCCGGGCCCTGCCGGCCGGCGAACGCGGCGGCGAACCGCCTGGTCGACTTGGGCCAACCGGTGCTCCCGGTGGACCAGCCGGGGCGTCGGCGCGGCTGGCGGGGCTGGCTGAATCCGCACCGCCAGGCGATGCCGCGTGCCGCGCCGCTGCTGACCTTCGTCTGGCAACGTCGGCTCGGTGTGCCCGCGGCCGGCTCGCAAGCGGTCTGGGTCACGCCGTGACCCGACGCCGGCTGACCGGCGTCCGGGTGGGCGACGTGGTGGAGGCCGACGAGCAGCACTACTGCTATGGGCTGGGCCGGTTGACCCTGCGGGTGATCGAGGTGGGCCGGCGCGAGCGGCACAGCGACGGCGTCTGGCTCAACCTGCGCGGCGTCGAGCTGGGCAGGCCCGGTGGCCCACGTCAGCGCCGCGTCCTGGTGCGGCTGGCTGCGATCCGGGTCCGGTCGGGCCGTCCGGCCAGACCCACGACGCCGGGTCCCGGGGCGGCGCACGTCCCGGTTCGACCGGACTGGCTCTGCACCGGCTGCGGCGTGGCGTGGCCGTGCCCGGACCGTCGGGCGCGCCTGCTCGTCGAGTATGCGAGCGACCGGACGGCGCTCGCCGTATATCTGGGCTGTCACCTGGCAGATGCGGCGTCGGAGTTGCCGGCGCTGCCGCCCGGCGAGCTGTACTCGCGGTTCCTCGGCTGGCTTCCCGATCGACCACCGCCGTGATCGACACCCGGTTGCGGCTGGCCAGTCAACCGGCCGGTGGGGCGGGGCGGCCGGTGAGCGCGGTCCACAGGCCGGCGCAGGCCGCCTCCTCGGAATCGAAGACCTCGCGGACGTCGCGCACGCCGCGCTCGTAGAGGCCGATCTCCCAGCGCCCGCCAGGCGACCGGCGCAGGAACCAGAAGTCGGGAGGGACCGGCACGTGCTCGTGCACGTCCTCCAGCTCGAAGGCGTCCGGCGACAACCCGGCCTTCAGCAGGGCGTTGCGCACCTCGTGCCGGTCCACGTCCGACCTCCCGTTCAGGCGTTGTCAGCAGACGACGCGCACGGCCGGCTCGCCGCCAAGCCGCCCTGCCGCGGTACGGAGTCCGCCACGCACGGCGGGCTGGCCTCCTTCCGAAGACGAGCGGGTTTTCCGATTCATCCTCGGTGCGGTTCAGGCACTACGAGAGGTTTCTCCGCTCTTGTCCCCAAACGGGACCCGGGCCAGCTGGTCAGCGCAGCCGGTAGATGGTCACCGGACCGGCGACCAGCCGTACCTCCGCCAGCCCGGCCAGGGCGGGCGACACCTTGCCGGCCCTGGTGTCCGCCAGCAGCCACCGGACCCCGTGCTCGCGGCGCAACCGGTCCAGGTCGACGGCGGTCGGGGCGGTGAACACCCGCTCGTTGAGCGCGAACAGCTCCTGATCCGGCGGCCCCTGCCGGACGTAGCCAAAGCCGTCCCGCCCGTGCGCGGCGACCGCCTCGTCGGTGTAACCCCAACTCTCCACCACCGTGCGATGACCACCCAGCCCCGTCACCCAGAACGCCCGGGCGTCGCAGTGCGGCGTCGTCCGCACCGGGCGGCAGTGCACGTTGGTGGCGACCACGTCATCGTCCGCGGCGTTCGCGTCCAGCCACAGCGCCGCCCGCATCTCGTCCCGGGTCACCAGGTAGCTGTTGGCGGAGGGCGGTAGCTGCCGGTCCAGGATCAACGCCTCGTACCTGCCGTCGAGACCGTAGTCGACGGTCCGTTCGACGAACGCACCGACGCTGGCCCCGAACAGGGCCGCCGTGGCCGCGGCCACCGCCACCGCCGCCCACCGCCGACCGCCCTCGGCCCCACCGTCGGAGCGCCGCCTGAGCAGGGCGGCCAGCAGCACGCCGAGCACCGCGGCGACCACCAGAAAGGCGGCCATCCGGGCGGCCGAGAGAACCAGCGTCCTGGACCACCCGTCCACCGTTGCGGCCGGGACCGCCATCGCCGGGACGGCCAGCGTAACGATCACGCCGGTCACGCCGGCGGCTACCGGCACCTGCCAGGGCAGCCGCGCCTCCGCCAGCAGCCACCCGCTCAGCACCGCTCCGAAGGGCAGCACGGCCAGGTAGAAGTAGACCTGGCTGGCCGAGGGGTGATGAAAGACCCAGGTGGCACCGACACCGGCGAGCACGATCCCCGACAGCAACCAGGCCGCCGGATCAAGTCGTCGTCCGCGAGAGAAGGGCAGCAGCATCCCAACGAATCGGGGCGCCTGCATCAGCAGCCACCACGCGAGAATGCCGACCGCGAAGACCCAGCCGTCGGTGCCCGCCGCGGCGAGCCCGGGTGGCACCAGTCCACCTGGCTGGATGCCGTCCTCGGCGCCGAGGGTCTCCCTGTACGGGCCCATGAAGCGCAGCAGAGCCAACACCTGCACCCGGAGCGTCCCCGCCCCACCGCCGGCGAAGAGCCGGAATCCCACGGCCATCGCCGCGACCAGGACGAGCAGCGCCGCGACGGTGGGCCACGGCACCCGGCGGCGCCGCACCCCGGCCACCAGCCCGGCGAGCAGCAGGCCGGCGATCAGCGGCGGGAGCGCGCTGGACTTCGCTCCGGCACAGGCGAGACCGAGCGCCGGCACCAGCACCCAGCCACGGCCCAGGCTCCGCCCCCGCACCACCTCGACGCAGAGCCCGACGAGCAGGATGAACAGCGGTAGCACGTACGTCTGTGACGTGCTGCCGACCGACAGGGCTGCGGAGCCGTCGGCCATCGCCGACCCGAGGGCCACCGGCAGACCCAGGTACGTGACAGCGGCGACGACCGGCCCCGCCCACCACCGCTGCGCCAGGTCGCGGGTCAGCCCGGCGGTCACCATCGCCGCGGCCGCCGCGACCGGCACCAGCCACAGGCGCAGCAGCACCACCGCCGGCGGGACGCCCGTCATCATGCTGGCGCTGGCCATGTGGGCGTCGGAGAGGTAGTGGTAGCGCAGCGGCTCGTTCACCGCGTGCGGCAGCTCGAACGGTATGGTCCGGGTCAGCTCCTGCACCAGCGACAGGTGATAGAGCAGATCCTGGTAGTAGGCGGCGTTCACCGGCGGGAGCGGAGTGTCCGGCCATTGCACAGCCGTCCAGCCGACGATCAGCACCAGCACCCCGGCCATCGCCCAGTGCCAGCCGAGCGGCAGCGGTCGCCGCTCACCGACCCGCCAGTGCCGCCGCAACCCGGGCACCAGGAGGAAGAGCAGCACCACCGGCACCGGCCACCAGCGCAGCAGGTGCTGCAGGCCACCGGCCGCGGAGATCGCCCAGGCGGCGAGTTCCAGCAGCAGCCCGGTGGCGGCGCCGTAACCGAGGTCCTCCGCCAGGTTGCCCCGGCCGCCCCGCAGCGCCCGGTGCACCAGCGTCCCGGGCAGCAGGAGCCCCAGCAGCCAGTACGCGGTGTAGCGGGTGATGTCGCCGGTCGGCACGTCCGCCCGCCACCAGGCGGCGAGCAGCAGGGCGAGGACGATCAGCCAGGGCAAAGTTGTCAGCGCCTGACCGGTGAGGCGTCGCGGTTGCGGGGTCGCCTCGGTCGGCGGACCGGTCGGCTCCGCCAGCGTCACGGTGTCAGCCACGCTGGCTGACCACGCCGGGCGGGTCCAGCGGCATCTCCGGCGTGGAGAGCGGGCCGTCCGGCGTAACGTCGGCCGAGTCGAACCCGACGTGGAAGGTCGGCCGGTTCTGCACGGTGGCGTAGATCCGCCCGACGTACTCGCCGAGCAGGCCCAGGCAGATCAGCTGGACGCCGCTGAGCATCAGCACCGCGACGAACATCGAGGTCCAGCCGGGGATGGCGGCGCCGGTGGCGTACGCGACCACGCCGAACCCGATCAGCGCGAGGCAGGCCAGGAAGCTGGTCAGGCCGAGCCAGGTGGCCAGCCGCAGCGGGGCGGCCGAGAAGTTGGCGGTGCTGTCCCAGGCGAGCGCCACCATGCGGCGCAGCGGGTACTTCGTCTCCCCCGCGACGCGGGCCTCCCGCACGTAGCGCACCTCGGCGCTCGGGAAGCCGAGCGAGGGCACCAGCAGCCGGTACACCGGCGCCCGCTCCGGCAGCCGGCGCAGCACCTCGACAACGTCCCGGCTCAGCAGCCGGAAGTCGCCGGCCTGGGCGGGCAGGTCGGAGCCGACGATCCGGCGCATCAGCCAGTAGTACGCCCGGGCGGTGTTCCGCTTGAACGAGGTGTCCGTGCTGCGGTCGGCGCGGACGCCGTACACCACGTCGACGCCGTCGTCCCGGGCCAGCCGCAGCATGTCGGCGATGGCTTCCGGCGGGTCCTGCAGGTCCGCGTCCAGGCTGACGATCCACCGGCCGCGGGCCCGGTGCAGTCCGGCGGTCAACGCCGCCTGGTGCCCGCTGTTGCGGCGCAGCCGGACCACCCGCAGTTGCGGCCAGGCCCGCCCGTGGTCGAAGAGCTGCGCGGCGGTGTCGTCGAGGCTGCCGTCGTCGACGGCCACCACCTCGTAGGCGACGTCGAGGGCGTCGAGCACCGGGCGCAGTCGCGCGACGAGGGCAGGAATGACTGCAGCCTCGTTGAACATCGGGATGACCACGGACAGGGTGGTCGTCCCGGATGTGCTGGATCCCATCAGTGCCGGCCCCGTTTCCGGACGCAGAAGATCAGCACCGCTCCACGCGGTACCCGATGACGCGAGCGATCACCCTTGCTTCTTCACGTATCTATCAGGTCAACGGAGTGTGGGCAAGAGGTGAACGCTGCTCCGGTCACCGCGCCGGACGACGCGCTTACCGGTCAGCGTTCGAGGATAGCCGTCACGCCCTGGCCGCCGGCCGCGCAGATCGAGATCAGCCCGCGGCCGGCGCCCTTCTCGGCGAGCAGCTTGGCCAGGGTGGCGACGATCCGGCCGCCGGTCGCCGCGAACGGGTGCCCGGCGGCGAGCGAGGAGCCGTTGACGTTGAGCCGGTCCCGGTCGATCGCGCCGAGCGGGGCGTCCAGGCCGAGCCGGTCCTTGCAGAACTCGGGCGACTCCCAGGCGGCCAGGGTGGCGAGCACCTGCGAGGCGAACGCCTCGTGGATCTCGTAGTAGTCGAAGTCCTGCAGGGTCAGCCCGGCCCGGGCCAGCATCCGGGGTACCGCGTACGCGGGGGCCATCAGCAGTCCCTCGTCGCCGTGCACGAAGTCGACCGCGGCCACCTCGTTGTACGAGAACCAGGCGAGCACCGGCAGGTGGTGCGCGGCGGCCCACTCCTGCGAGGCGAGCAGCACGGTGGACGCGCCGTCGGTCAGCGGTGAGGAGTTGCCCGCGGTCATGGTGGCCTGGTCGGCGTCCGGGCCCTTCACCCCGAAGACCGGCTTCAACGAGCCAAGCTTCTCCAGGCTGCTGTCCGGCCGGAGGTTCTGGTCCCGGGTCAGCCCGAGGTACGGCGTGAGCAGGTCGTCGAAGAAGCCCCGGTCGTACGCGGCGGCGAGCCGCTGGTGCGAGCGGAGCGCCAACTCGTCCTGGCTCTGCCGGTCGACGCTCCAGCGCACCGCCGTGCGGGCCGCGTGGTCCCCCATCGACAGCCCGGTACGCGGCTCGGCGTTGCGCGGGATCTCCGGCTGGAACGGCTGCAACGGCCGCAGCTTCGCCGCGATCTTCAGCCGCTCGCCGAGGGTGCGGGCGCTGTTGAGCTTGAGCAGGGTGCGGCGCATCTCCTCGTTGACGGCCAGCGGCGCGTCCGAGGTGGTGTCCACGCCACCGGCGATGCCGACGTCGATCTGGCCGAGGGCGATCTTGTTGGCGACCAGGATCGCCGCCTCCAGGCCGGTGCCGCAGGCCTGCTGGATGTCGTAGGCGGGGGTGTGCGGGTCGAGGCGGGAGCCGAGCACCACCTCGCGGGTCAGGTTGAAGTCCCGGGAATGCTTGAGCACCGCACCGGCGACCACCTCGCCGACCCGCTCACCGGCCAGACCGAACCGGGCGACCAGCCCGTCCAGGGCCGCGCCGAGCATGTCCGCGTTGGACGCGTTCGCGTACCGCGAGTTCGACCGGGCGAAGGGGATGCGGTTGCCGCCGATGACCGCAACCCGCCGGATGCTCTGCACGATCCCGCCTCCTCGAAAGACTTGCCCTGAACCTACTCGCCAGTAGGCTACGCCTATGACCGACAGGTACGCGAGCTTCGTCCAATCGGGGGCCGGCCGCGCGCTGGTCAAGCGCCTCGGCCTGCCCGACCCGCCGCGACTGCGCCGGCACACCCCCCGCCGACCCGCTCGTCCCCGGGCCGGTGCTGCTCGGCGCGGCGACCGGCGGCCGGCTGGTGGAGCCGGTCGGGAAGATCCTGACCGCAGCCGGGGTCGAGCTGGGCGACCCCGCCGCCGGCAACGACCCCGCCGGCACCCCGCTGCGGTACGGCGCACTGGTCTACGACGCCACCGGCATCACCGACTCGACCGGGCTGCGCCAGCTCTACGACT
>JAEVHO010000247.1 GCA_016802835.1 Micromonospora sp. ATA32
CCCAGCGCCCGAACGGGCGCGCGTACCGTCGCGATGACCCGGTCTCCGTCGACGGTGACCGAGACGTGAGCGCCGGGCGGCGCCGAGCGGCCACCGGCGGCGCCTCCCGGTTCACCCCGGGAGCGGCGAGCGCCGCCTCCCGGGCCGCGTCCAGGCAGCCGGCCCTGGTGGTCACCGCGTTGACCGCGGTCAGGCCGGCGAGCAGCAGCAGGATCAGCGCCGGCAGGCCGGCCGCGAGCTCGGCGGTGAACGAGCCACGATCCCGGCCGGCCAGCCGACGCCGGATCACTTCAGTGCCCGGTCGATGACGGCGGTCAGCGCGGACTGCACGTTGCCGGAGGTGAGCACCTTGAGCAGGATGCCCGCGAAGGCGACCGCGGCGAGGGTACCGACGGCGTACTCGGCGGTGTTCATCCCGGCGTCCCCGCGCAGGCGGGCGAAGAGTTTGCGCACGTGCCGTTCCTTTCTCGATGGTTCGTCAAAGCACGTCGCCGAGGACGGCGACGATCACCGGCACCAGACCGGCGAGAATGAAGGCCGGCAGGAAGCAGAGCCCCAGCGGCAGCACGATCAGCACCCCGGCCCGGCGGGCCGACGCCTCCGCGGCGATCGACCGGTCTCCGCGCAGATCGTCGGCGAGGCGGGTCAGCGCCCCGGCGAGCGCGGCGCCGCTGCTGGACGAGCGGAGAGCGGCGGCGATCAGGCGGTCCGCGCCCGGCACCGGATCGAGGTGCGCCCAGGCCTCCTCGGGGCCACCGCCGAGCAGCAGCGTCCGACCGACGCGGCTGAGCCGACCGGCCAGCGGCCCACCGAGCGCCTCGGCCACCGCGAGCACCGAGCGGTCGACGGGTGCACCCGCCCGCATCGCCGCGGCCAGCAGGTCGGCGGCGAGCGGAAGGTCGGCCCCCTCCCGCAGCCGCCGCTCGCGGGCGCGCGCGGCTCGAACCGTCGTAACAGACGGTCCGCCGTCGCCGCGGTCACCATCCCGCCCAGGACGGCCCGCCCAGCCACCGATGACGACCGCGACCGCCGCGCCGGCCAGTCCGGCACCGAGGCGGATGGAGTCTGGCCACCACGGGGGCCTGACCCGACCGGTGGTGCCGGGGCACCGGGGTCCGATGCCGGTGAGGTCCCCGTCCCGGAGCCGGCGACGGGCCGGACGGGCCGCGCTCCGAGCCACCGTGAGCAGCAGCGCCGCTCCGACCAGGCAGGCCGCGGCCACCAGCTGCCGTGACATCAGCCGAGCCGTTCCGGCGCGCGCCGAGCCGTTCCGCCCAGAGCAGTCCGCCGATCTGGAGCCCGATCGCGACGATCGCGCAGCCGCCGCCGACCGGCGTGTGCAGCAGCACCGCCACCGGGTCGACCCCGATCCCGTAACCGAGCCCGATGCCGCCGAGCGGCAGGGCGGCGAGCAGCCAGGCGGTGGCCCGCGCTCCGGCCGCCTGAGCCGCCGCGGCGGCCAGCCCCCGGTCGGTGGCCCGGGCGTCGGCCTCGATCCGCTCTACCAGTTCGGCCAGCGGCGCGCCGGTCCGGTCGGCGAGGCGTACCGCCGCCCGGGCCAGGTCTCCGAGGCGGTCGGTGGCGCCGTCATGGCCGCTGCCCCGGCCGCCTGGGTGCCGGGACCCGACGATCCGACGAGCGGATCGGCGGCCACCGCCAGGCCGCCCGCCGCCAGCGGTACCGGTAGGCCGGCGCGCAGATCGGCGGCGAGTGCGCAGAGCTGATCCAGCGCCGTCGCCGGGCCCGCTCGGCGCGACCGTTGAGGTGACGCCGCAGGACGGCCCGGACGCCCAACACGCCGTAGCCGGCGGCCATGACGGCGGCGACCGGGCCGGCCACCAGGCCGCCGACACCCGTTCCCACCAGGGCGGCCACCATCAGCGTCCGCTTTGGCGATCGCACCAGCAGCCGGGCCGACACCGGCCACCACGGGCGGCCGTCCCTGGCGGCCCACGCCGTCCCGTCATCGGGTGATCCGTCAGGGTGGCCACCCATCCGGCCGGGTGCGGCCCCGGCACGCCACCCTCCGGCAAGAGCCCCACCAGTCGGTCGGTCCATGCTGCCAGCGGGTGGGTCCGCGCTGCCAGCGGGGCGACGCTGGTCCTGACGCCCCGGCGGCCTCGACGACTCCAGCCGCTGACCCGGTCGTGCCGGACCGGTGAAACGCGTGCCGGTCCGTGCTGCGGCTGCCGGTCTGGCGCAGACCGGGTCGTCCGCCGTGCCATCGGCTGACCGGTGGTTTGCCGGGGGAGATGACGGAAGCGGCCCGATGACGGCCAGACCGTTTCCCAGGGGCGACGCCGAGACCGGCCCGAACACGGCTGGACCGTTTTCCTGGGACGTCGCTGCGGCTGGCCCGAGCAGCGCCCGCCGACGGGCCCGGCTGCTCCGCACCGGCCAGAGCACCACCGTCGCGGCGGCGACCAGAAACACCGTCACCAGCCAGCTCGTCCCGATCATGACGGACCAGCCGAGCCGGGCCATGCCTCGCAGAGAATCGGCGGCACCTGGGCGCCGCGATCGCGGAGCAGCCCGGCGAGCGCTCGGGCGGCGAGACCGAGCCCACGGCCGCGTACCCAGGCCGGGACCACCGTGACCATCCGGTCCGGACCCTCCGGCAGCAGGAGGCAGACCGACTCCAGCACTCGGCCGTGGGTGCCCCGGCGGACCTGGAGCAGCACCTGGAGCGCCGCGGCCACCTGGGCGTGCAGCGCCGCCCGGGGCAATCCGCCGAGCATCCCCAGCGCCTCCAGCCGGGCTGGCACGTCCGACGCGGCGTTGGCGTGCAGGGTTCCCGCGCCTCCGTCGTGACCCGTGTTCAGGGCGGCGAGCAGGTCGACCACCTCACCTCCCCGGCACTCGCCAACCACCAGCCGGTCCGGCCGCATCCGCAGGGCCTGGCGGACCAGATCGCTGAGCCCGACCACGCCGGAGCCCTCCACGTTCGCGGTACGGGCCTGGAGCCCGACCACGTGTGGATGCACCGGGTGCAGCTCCGCGGCGTCCTCGACCAGCACGATCCGCTCGGTCGCCGGCACCAGGCCGAGCAGGGTGTTGAGCAGCGTCGTCTTGCCGGAACCGGTGCCGCCGGTGACCAGGTACGCCAGCCGGGCCGCCACCACAGCGGCGAGCACCGGCGCCACCGGCCGGGGCACCGTCCCGTGCTGGACCAGCTCGTCGAGGGTGAACGGCCGCTGCCGGAAGGTGCGCAGGGACAGGTAGGGACCGTCGGTCGCCACCGGCGGCAGCACGGCGTGCAGCCGGGTGCCGTCGGCAGCCGGGCGTCCGCGTACGGGGAACCGTCGTCGAGCCGGCGGCCGGCGCCGGCGGTGAGTCGTTGCGCCAACCGTCGGACGTCCTCGACCGAGCCGACCGGTATCGCCACCTGGTGCAGCCCCTGCCCCCGGTCCACCCAGACCCGGGTGCCGTTCACCAGGACGTCGGTGATCTGCGGGTCGGCCAGCAGCGGGGCGAGCGGCCCGGCACCCACCAGGTCGTCGTGCACCCGGTCGGCCATCCGCAACACGGCGGTGTCACCGAGCACGGCGGCGGTGGGCTCGGCGCGTACGGCGGAAACGATCGCGGCCGGGGTCACCGGCGTGGCGGCGGCGGCGAACCGCCGCCGGACCCGGGTCGCCAGCGCGTCAGCGTCATGACGGCCGGTCATGCCGCACCGGTCACCGGCACGCCGGTGAGTTCGCCGACGATCCGCTGGCAGAGCGTGGCGAGCGGACCGCGTCCGTCGGCGGCCGGGGCCTCGCCCCGCTCCAGGCCACGGCAGAGTCCCGGCTCCGGTCGGAGCGTGCCGGCGAGCGGCAGGCCGAGGGCGCGGGCGACCTCGGCGGCCTTGAGCCGGCCCGGAGCGGGCCCTCGCACGATCACCGACAGGGTGCCGCAGTGCGGGGCCGCTGCCGCGACCATCCGGGCTGCCGCGGCCGTGGCCCGCAGCTCGGCGGGTACGACCAGGTATGCCTGGTCGGTCGCCTGCAGCGCGACCACGGCGGCGTCGTCGAGCTGTCGGGGCAGGTCGACCACGACGAAGTCCCGGCCTCGACGGGCGGCGTCCACTGTGGCGGCCATCGCCGGTGCGGGCAGCGTGAGCAGGTCACCCCGGTCCCAGGAGAGCACCACCAGGTCGCCCCGGCTGGGCAGGGCGCGTACCAGCGCGGGCGCGTCCACCCGCCCGTCGGCGTCGGTGAGCGCCGGCCAGCGCAGGCCCTCGAGCTGTTCCCAGCCGAGCACCAGGTCGAGGCCGCCGCCCAGCGGGTCGGCGTCGACCAGCAGGGTGCGCAGCCGGGCCCGGGCCGCGGTGACCGCGAGCCCGCCGGCGAGGACGCTGGCACCGGCGCCGCCCCGCCCGCCGAGCACCGCGACGATCCGCGCGACCCCGCCGCTCACCGGTGTGGGTACGCACTCGGCGAAGCGGTCGACCAGCCAGGGTTCGGCGGCGGGCAGCGTGGCGACATGCTCGGCGCCGATCAGCTCGGCGATCTCCCAGCGGGGGTCGAGCTCCCCGGACCGGCCCACCAGCACCATCCGGGGGCGGGTTGGCAGCCGGGCCCGCAGGCAGGCCTGCGCCTGGTCGCCGCCGACCAGCACCAGCGGCGCCGGCAGCCACCGGGACCGGGCGGCGGCCGGATCGGCGGCGAGTTCGACCTCGGTGCGCCCGCCGCGGCGAGCCGGAGCACGTCGTCGAGCAGCTCGCCGTCCGAGGTCACGACCAGTGGTAGTCGACGGCGGGCGGGGACGGAGGTACGGGGTGGCATCGCGGCCTCCAGTGGTAGGGGCTCAGGGGCGCTGACCCGAGACCCTGCTCCGGGTGCGGTCTCCCGCGCCGCCCGTCCGCCCGCGCCTGTGGACAACCCGGTGCCCGGTGGAAAACCCCTGCCGACGTTGAAGATCTGCTATGTGAACACCGGCGTCAGGTCGGCCGGCGAGAAAGGAGCCGAGGGGATCACGACCCAGGCGTTCATCGCGGCCCAGGCGGCGGAGGCCCAGGGGTGGCCGGCGGCATAGAGGCAGGCGAACCGGGCGTCGGGCGAGTGGCCGAGCAGATCGATCCGGTCCAGGCTGAGGTGCCGAGGTATTCGCCCGCCTGCCGAGCCGCCGCCAGGAGACAGAGACGGGTCAGCGCTTTCGGGCAGCCTCGCGTGCGGCCCGCTTCAGTTCACGCTGCTCGCGGGTGTAGCGCTTGCGATTTTCCAGGTCGCGCTTCCACAACTCGCGGGCTTCAGGCGAACCACCCTGCACCGCGCCGGCGACCTCGGCGGGGCCCGCCAGGTGCTTGTAGACCCAGTTCCAGATCGGGCCGCCCTCGCGCGGATCTCTGGGGACCTTCTTGCCCTCGCCCATGCCCATCCCCTCTCCTGCCGCCCGGCCGTCAGCCGTCAGCCACCGCCTGTTGGTGTCTCAAGCGTTGGTGCAGCAATAGTTTGTACCCCAACGATTGATACCCTGGCAACAGCGAAGGGTGGAGTGAAGATCGGTGAGTGACCGGATCGACCGTGCGGACCCGCTGGCATTGGAACAGCAGGTCTGTTTCGCGCTGTCCGTCGCCGCGCGCAGCGTCGTCGCCGTCTACCGCCCACTCCTGGAACCGTTGGGCCTGACCCATCCCCAGTACCTGGTCATGCTCGCGCTCTGGCAGCACGCGCCGCTGTCCGTACGTGAGCTCAGCCGGCTCCTGCAGCTCGACCCAGGCACCCTGTCGCCCCTGCTCAAGCGCCTGGAATCCATCGGCTACGTGCGCCGGGGACGCGACCCCGCGGACGAGCGCAGCCTGGCCGTCACGCTGACCTCCAGCGGCCAGGCCCTGCGGGCGCGCGCCGAGCAGATCCCGCCAGCCGTCGTGGAGCGGCTCGGCATGCCGGTCGAAGACCTGCAGCACCTGCACACCGCACTCACCCAGGTCATCGCGGCCGCGAACCACAGCGGCACCGCCGAACCCGCCACCGGGTAGTCGCAATCCGGAAAGGGACGACCCCCGTCGGGGGGCAGGGCTATTGCGTAGTCGGATTACTCCTGGTCACGGCGTCGATGAGGTCGTGTGGGCGGTGGTTAGCGCGTCGGGTGGCTTCGGCGATGTTGGTTGCACGTTGGTGCGGTGGTAGCCGATCGAGGTGTTACGGAGTGTGGCGAAGACGGCAGGGCCGTTGCCGGTCCGGGCCTGGTGGGCGTCTTCACGTAGCGTCACGTCCCGGATGTAGTGCAGGCGATTCTCGATGTGCCATTCGGACCGCGCCCAGGTGCCGAGGTCGGCGGGCTGGGCCTGTTCGGCGGGCAGGGACACGGTCATGTACGCCGTTTCCCGGGTGGTCCTGCCCTTGATCGTGCGGGTCCGGGTGATCCGCACAGCCTGCTGCGCGTGGGGAAAGCCCAACCCGTCCGGGGTCTGGATGGTGACTGCTTTGACGGTCCGGGTCTCCTTGCGGCCGTGGCCGGTCTCGCGGGTCTGGTCCCCGACGGGAATCTGCGCCCAAGGCAGGGCCTTGAGCTGGGCGAACAGGGTCGGCTGGTTACCCTTGACCGCGACCATCAGATGCCCGCCGGCAGCGGCGAGCAGCTCGGCGTGCCCGGTCTGGGCATGCAACGCGTCCGCGACGACCAGGACGTCCTTCAGTGATCCGAGTTGGGCGGCGACCCGCTGCAACAGCGGCGTGAACGCCGGGATTTCGTTGGACTTCGCCGCGATCTGCACCTGGGCGAGCACGACGCCGGTGCTCGTGTCGTACGCCGACAGCAGATGGACCTGCCGCCCGTCGGCGAGCCGGGCGCCCCGCTCGACCTTCCCATCGACGGCGATCACCAGCCGCCACCGCCGCCCAGCCACCTTCACCGGCGTCGCCCGGGACCGCAGCCACCGGGCCAGCACCGCCGACAGCACCTCGGCGTCGATACGGATCAACAGCCGCCACACCGTCGTGGCCGCGGGAACCCGATCGGTGAACCCGAGCCGGCCCCACACCGATCGATCCTGATCGCGCACCCAGTCGGTGATCGCGGCGAACGTGCACGCCCCGGCCAGCACCGCGCACACCGCCACGGAGAGGATGCTCACCAGCGGATAGCGCCGGCCACGCGGATCAAGCGGGTCAGGCACGGCATCCAGCACCACGAACAGGCTGTGATGGTCACCTTCGGTGACCGCGGCAGGTGACGGTACATCGGTGGGTCGGTGCGGCAGCAGAATCTCGGTGAGTGATGATGACATCGGCGGGTGCGGTCCTGTTCTGGGTCATGGGTCTTCGCAAACTCCATGATCACCAACGGGTCGCACCCGTCCTGCATGGACCCCCATCCCGCCCAAACTCCCAGCTCAACCGCCCCTCAAGCGACTACGCAACAGCCCTGCGTCGGGGGGAGCCGGGTCCGGCGTACCAACGGCTGTCGCCGGGTGTCATGGACTGTCGATACACACAGCGTCTCGGCGGTCTGGCGACATCCGACCACAGCCGTTGCTGCTGCTTTCGCTGCCTTCTCGCTGCGCCACACGACCTACGCATTACGAGTCGGTTCCTGGCCGCTGGTCCGCCGCCTGGTCCTGGCGCTCGCCATGGCGTCCTTGTCCGCGATCTCCGCTCAGACTCGCCGGTTTGGCTGCTCCGTTGGCTGCTCTGGTAGAACCAAACCGCTGCTAGGCCGAAGGCTGCCCGTTGCGCCGTTCATCAAGATGTCCCGGCCGTCGTCACTCTTGCTCACGGCGCAGCGCCTCCGGCCGGTGTGCGAGTTCCCGGCCGGAGTCGTCGTCGCGGATCCGGTACTGCGGGTGCTCCAGTGACGCGTCGACCGGGTGCCCCCGGACCTTCACGCGTTCGGTGATTTCGTCCTTGACGGTCCCGTACGCCCGACCGGAATGGCTGGCCCACGAGACGTGGTCACCCTTCTGGAATCTGTCACCCTTAGTGGTCTGGGCCGTAAGTCCTTCGGGGGTTGGTGGTCCGGGGCTCGTGTGCTGTTCGTGATCAGGGGGCGATGGGTCCCACGTGGAGATCGCAGACCA